>JAPJOW010000012.1 GCA_030826005.1 Aliterella sp. RAGGC_92 | reverse complement strand
GCAAAAGATTACTTCTATAGGAGGGCAAAACAAACAGTTAACCTTGCATCAATTAATATGACAATTCTTTCTAATTTTCCTGTTCCTGTGCTGTCTACGTTGGAACAGATCGAAGTTATCCAAGAAATTGAGTTTCGGCTTTCGATATGCGATCGCCTAGAAGCAACCATTACTGAAAACCTAACCAGAGCCGAAGCCTTACGTCAAAGCATCTTGAAACAAGCTTTTGAAGGCAAACTTGTCCCCCAAGATCCCAACGATGAACCAGCAGAAAAACTCCTAGAGCGAATCAAACAAGAAAAGCTAGACGCTAAAAATGGAAAACAACTAGAGCTTAAAGTCTTTTGCGATCGAGAGATTGAGTAGATAGGAAATGCGATCGCTTTACTTTCCCCCGTTTAAACTGGCGATCGCTCACTGCCGATCTTCCTGAGTTAGTATTGCTGCATAATCACTCATTCCTACTTCAGCAAGAAGACGGTCTTCTTCTGCAAACTCTGTCGCTAAGGAAGCCAACCGATCGGGATCTAAGACAACACGACGGCGTTTATCCCGAAATTTGAGGAAGGCAACAAAATCAGCTACTTGCTGAAGTTGATTTTTAGAAAGCCGATCGATGTCTTGCTTAAGAGCTTCACTACTAATTAACATAACGGCGAGGTACAAGGACTTTGAGATAGATTCTATTTTATCAATTAAAAAAAGCCCATTCGCATCTAGATTTAAGGCTATTATCGGAAACAAAGCTGAATGTGCTACTTAACTGAAGGCGATCGCTTGAAAGCAACTATTCAAAACTTAAAATCTTCAAGTTTTCATTAACAGAGCAAATAGCCTAGAGATAGGCAAGAAGTGCGATCGCCTAGAAAATTATGAGTCTTAACAGTTGCGTTTATAGCGTTTAGCTTGCTACGCTGGAAACCACAGAGTTAAGGAACAAACAATGTCATCGGTTTTAGATCGAGAGCCAATCGCTGCTACAGAGCAAGAGCGACCAAATATCGCCAAGGTAGAAGACTTTTTTACTCGTTTAGAGAATGATTACAAGCCTTCCCTCCCTCGCCTCGTGAGTTCAGCAGGTGAAGCGATCGATTTACCAGAATCAGTATTTCATCTTTTACGCCAGCTAGTGCATGACTTAGCGCAAGGAAATAGCGTCACGATTGTTCCTGTACATAAAGAATTGACAACTCAAGAAGCCGCCGACATTCTGAATGTTTCGCGTCAGTATTTGGTTGAGTTGTTGTCCGCAGGAGCTATCCCTTTCACCTTGGTAGGTACACATCGTCGCATCCGTTTTGGCGACCTAATGGATTACAAAGAGCGCCGTGATTCTAACCGCCGCCAGGGGTTGTCGCGCTTAACTAAGCAAAGCCAAAAACTGGGACTATATGGCAAATCGTCCAAAAGTGCAGAAGATGAATAAAGATAAGACACAGTTAATGGGATTAATGAGGAGTTACCTGTGTCAACGTTTGGAGTAGTTTTGGATGCGTGTGTACTTATCCCTGCTCCCTTGCGAGACACTTTGTTAAGAGCGGCTGAACTAGGAATGTATCGATTACACTGGAGCGAACTAATTTTAGCAGAGGTCAAACGCAATCTTATCAAAAGGGGTATGACTAGCCCTGTTGACGCTCAGGAACTCATTGATGTGATGTCTGAATTTTTTGCAGAGGCTTTTGTCCGAGGCTTTGAGACGTTAATCCCATGTATGACCAACGATGAGAAAGACCGTCACGTAATGGCTATAGCTGTGATGTCCAGGTCGCAAGTCATTGTAACAAGCAATATCAAAGACTTTCCCGACACAGCGTTAGCTCCTTTTGGGATTGAGGCTCAGACACCAGATGAGTTTCTTACCCATCTTTTTGACTTGAGTCCTAAGTACATGATAAAAATCTTAACCGAACAAGCACAAGATTTAGTCGATCCACCTATGAGCGTACAGGAAGTTTTAGAAGATATTTCCCTTCATGCACCGAGGTTTGTTAGCACTATTTCTCCATTAATCTTGGAACAGGGTTAGTGTAAAGCCTAACCAAATGCGTTGGCGTAGCCTGTGCGTAGCACCTATCGCTCTAAATACTACCATTACTAAAAACTTACTATGTCCAGCACCACTGCGATCGTTTCTAAAGTTTGGAGTTTCTGTAATGTCCTGCGAGATGATGGAGTAGGCTACGGCGATTACCTCGAACAGCTTACCTATCTCCTGTTTCTCAAAATGGCAGATGAATACAGCAAACCTCCTTACAATCGCAATGTAAACATTCCCCAAGCCTACAACTGGGAAAGCCTGATAACAAAGCGCGGCGCAGAATTAGAAGCTCATTACATCAGCATTTTGCGGGAACTAGGACAGCAAACCGGAATGCTCGGTCAAATCTTCACCAAATCTCAAAACAAGATTCAAGACCCCGCCAAACTTTACAGCTTAATCGATACCATCAATAAAGCAAGCTGGGTAATGATGGGCGCAGATGTCAAAGGCGACATCTATGAAGGACTATTAGAGAAAAACGCCGAAGATACCAAAAGCGGCGCAGGTCAATACTTCACACCCCGCGCCCTAATTTGGGCAATGGTAGAGTGCATCCGCCCCGAACCCAAAAAGACCCTAGCAGACCCCGCCTGCGGTACTGGAGGCTTCATTTTGGCAGCTTATGACTTTTTAGTCAAAAATTACCAATTAGACAAAGAACAAAAAGAATTTCTCAAACACCGCGCCTTTTCCGGTAACGAGATTGTTGCTAACACCCGTCGCCTTGCTCTCATGAATATGTTTTTGCACAATATCGGTGATATAGGGGGCGAAAGCACAATTTCTGCCCAAGACGCGCTAATTGGCGATTCTGGTCATCGGTTTGATTACGTGCTGGCAAATCCCCCTTTTGGTAAAAAAAGTAGCATGACCTTTACCAACCAAGAGGGGGAGCAAGAATCTGAAGACTTAACCTACAATCGTCAAGATTTTTGGGCGACGACTTCCAACAAGCAACTAAACTTTGTCCAGCATATCCATACAATCCTCAAAACCACAGGCAAAGCCGCCGTAGTCGTCCCTGATAACGTACTTTTTGAAGGCGGTGCAGGGGAAACAATCAGAAAAAAACTTTTAGAAAGCATTGACTTACATACAATCTTAAGGCTGCCTACAGGTATCTTTTACAAACAGGGAGTAAAAGCAAATGTTATCTTCTTCGACAACAAACCCGCCGCTAAAGATCCTTGGACAAAAGAAGTTTGGTACTACGATTTTCGTACAAATATCCACTTCACCTTGAAAGCCAACCCCATGAAGCGGGAAGATTTGCAAGATTTTATCAACTGCTACAACCCCACCAATCGACACGATCGCGCGGAGCGCGCTGCCGGAGGCAATCGCACTCAAACTTGGTCGGAAGCAAACATTGACGGCAGATGGCGCAAATTTACTTACGATGAGCTAATTGCTAGAGACAAAACTAGCCTCGATATTTTTTGGCTCAAAGATAAAAGCCTTACCGATCTTGATAGCCTTGTAGACCCAGATTTACTCGCCGCCGAAATCGTCGAAAACTTAGAAGCGGCTTTAGATAACTTCCAAGCGATAGCACGAAACGCACTTTTGTAAGCGATCGCACTTTCTCTAGAAAAATAAATAATTACCCAATAAAGCTAATTTCTTAAAGTCCCCCAGTATTGGGGAGCTAGTGCGGTGGACGGGTTTCCCGGCTTGAAGCACCTAGCATGGATTTAGGGGGCTGCATCGCTAAAACTCTCTAAAAAAAATCCAGCTACACAAGCCCTCGCCCGTGTAGCTGCAACTACTAACTATAACGTTCTTCCGCCCAAGGTTCGCCCCGACTGTTATAGCCATTACGTTCCCAAAAGCCTAATTCTTCTTTGTCTAAAAACTCTAAACCATTAATCCATTTAGCACTTTTCCAAGCATAAATATGCGGAACAACTAACCGCATCGGGCCGCCATGTTCGGCGCTTAAAGGCTCGTCAAATACTGTGTGAGCAAAAAAGTTTTCCTCCCGCACAAAGTCGGACATCGCAATGTTGGTAGTGTAACCGCCGTAACAGTGTTCCATCACATGAACGGCGCTCTCGTCTACCTCAATCAACTTCATGAAGTCAGTAACTTTAATCCCTTTCCATTTGACATCAAGCTTAGACCAGCGCGTGACACAATGAAAATCGGCGGTAAATTCATGCTGGGGTAAAGCCATAAAGTCCGCCCAACTAAAAGTTGCTTCTTTTGCCAAACCCCAAACTTTAAAACTCCAAGTCTCTATACTGACTTGCGGAGTTTGCCCGTAAGTTAGTACGGGAAACCCTTTAGTTAAGTATTGACCGGGAGGAACGCGATCGCTTTGTTCCGCATCAGGTTTTTTAAAAAATTTTCCTAGCATTATTTCAGTTGCTTTAGCTTCCTACTCTATTGTGGATAAAAATCTTTTAACTTACATTTTTACTCTAACTAAAGGCAACCATGACAAAATTTATTCTTCGCTCTCGTCTTCATCTTTGGTTGGATAAACAAACTTAGAGCGTCCGCTTAAAATCGATTTGCCTAAAGAAAGAGCTTTTTGAGCTTCTACTACTGCTTTATGTTTCCAAGTTGCTTTGCGCTTATCTCGTTTTGACTTTGATGTTTTCTTCTTAGGAACTGCCATATTAGCTCGTACAATTTTTGACAACCTTTCTAGTATAAAGTCAAAAAGCCAGCAATACAACTAAATATGTTGTCTCAGCCAATTTGCTAAATTAAACGACTATAAATCTTGACGTTGATTAGGAGTGGGATTAGCTGGATTTACTTGAGGTAAAGCATCAGGACTTGGAGCAGTGACCGGGGCGACGGGCGGCGGAGTTGGATTAACATTATTTCCTGTACTTTCATTATTGCCAGGAGAAGTTACCGGAGCTATCCCTGGTACTTGAGGGCGGGGAACTAAAGCCGGACTCCCTGGAAGTGGAGTTGCACCCGGCGCGGGAGTAGCAGGTGTAGTTGGAGCATTATTAATGATTTCTCTAGCACTCCCAGGAGTTCTAGGAGTATTTGGCTGCGGTCTGGTTGGTGCGGGAGTATTTCTTTGCTGTTGAGGAGAATCGGCGGTAGCTAATTGCTGCTCGTCTAAACGTAATAGACTCCGCGCGCTATTAAAATAAGTAAATCCATCTCCAGTATTGTTACTCCATTGCGGACGGCTTACTACTACGGTTAAAACTGGGGCAATTACACCCTGATTTTGCCCCAAAATGACGACAGAAACATCTGTCACTTGCGCTCGGTCAAAGCTTTGTTCTACGGCGGTTCTAGCGGCGGATTCTGCCCGTTGAATTAAGCTATCGTAGGTTTCGTCTGGTTGACGGTCAATAGTAATATCATCAACGCGCGCTGTGTCGGCTTGCGCCGTCTGTTGGAAGGAAAACCCAATCCCTACAAGGATGGATAATATAGCAGTTAGTTGAGTTGCTCTAGTCATCCATTGCCCAAAATCAGGGATACTTTTATTTTGGTAATGCTTGATTTTTGAGGCTTGCTGGCACAAAATAAACCTCATAACTGCAATTGCTCCTTAAATCAGTTACTTGAAAATTAATTGCTTATGTCTAACTGTATTAACATTGCTTTGCTGTTTAGCGTTAAATATAGCTAGATTTTTTAAAATTAATTATGAGGTTCAAAAATTTAACCCAGCGATTTTGACGGAAAGTAGTATATTTTACCTGTTTTGCTAATTAGCGTGCAGAGAAAACGGCATCATATACCAAGCAAACGTAAATTTTATTTTAGTCTCTATTAAAAGCGCAGTGGTAGAAAAGTTAGGCGCGATCGCCAGCAAAATATAGCAAGTTTTAGCAGTAAGCTGTAATATCTTCGCCGCATTCATCAGCTAAGTAGCATAGCGCCCGAAAACGTAAAGCAACAACTTCTTCATAAAGTGGGTTGAGTTTGCACATGGGGGGAATGTGAAATAACTTGCGACCAAATAAAGTAATATCGCGCTCAAAAGGACATTGGGCAGGAATTAACTGGCATAAACGATGAGCTAGTTTCGGGCTGGATACTTGGAAGCGATCTAAGCGTTGACGCAAGGAGTGGAAAATATCAAAATCTGCTTTTTCGTCTAGCATCCAGTTGTGGAGTGGAAGGTGGTTGTGGGTTGTGTGCTGTGATAAGTTCATAACTTCGTCTCTACTTCAATTTTGTAATTTGGGTTTCTAAAAATATCTACAGTTTGTTAGCGAATTTTTCGGAAGAACTTTACTTTCTGTCTAGAGGAGTTGCAGCAAGTTGATTTGTTATTATCTTGCCCAAAGTTCTATAGATTGCGAATTAGAGACATCACTGAACTTTTTTGAGGTAAATTACTAATTTCCGTAAATGCACTCAGGAAAAATCGAATTGCCCAATTCAAGCATCGCCTCCTAGTTCCTCAACCCTAGGGAAACTTTGGCTCCAGGCAGTTTCCAATTTTTGCAGCAAAAAAATATCTCTAATCTTCAGCAACACCCCGAAAAGCAAAAGTGGGGAGAAGTTATTAGCTTCTCCCCACCTTACGCAATTAATAACGCTCTATAAATCGCTACTTAAGATACAGCAACTTCTTGAGCCGTTGTGCGCCGCCGTCTTCTGCCATCTAATGCTTTAGGTGGTTCATCGGGGGTTTGCATCAGTAAAGTGATCGAAGGTTGGGTTTGCAGTTCGCGGCGAATAGAACGCTGTAATTCCCGTTCTAGCTGCACCTGTACCCCTGCCCAATCTACTTCTACAGGTTCGCCATTAACATACTGAGTAAAACTCGACCAGCGATCGCTTAATACTCTTTCCATCCGCTCTTGTACCCATTTTTGCAGCATAGCGCGATCGACCGATGTAACTACGCCCCGCAGATGAATTTCTGGTTTCATCATCAGCTTACCTTGCCAATCTACCGCCGCCGCGATTGTAATAATTCCTTCTCCTGCTAGTTGCTGGCGCTCTTTGAGGACGCGATCGCTAACTATTCCCGTCCGCGACATATCTACTAATTCAATTCCCGCAGGCACTTTCCCGGTGACGCGAATCGCCTCCGAGGAAACTTCTACGACATCGCCGTTTTGCACAATCACCATGTTATCGGCGGGAATGCCCGTACTTTGTGCTGTTTGGGCGTGTTTAACTAGCATCCGATGTTCGCCGTGAACTGGTAAGAAAAACTTAGGTCTAGTTAGTCCAATCATCAATTTTTGATCTTCTTGGCAACCGTGACCGGATACGTGCAATCCTTTGTCTTTGCCATATATGACGTTCGCACCCTGCATCATCAAGCGGTCGATAGTATTGACAACTGCGATGGTATTTCCAGGAATGGGATTAGCGGAAAATACGACTGTATCGCCGGGACGGATTTTAATTTGTTGGTGTTCGCCTTTAGAAATCCGGGTCATGGCGGACAATGGTTCGCCTTGAGAACCTGTTGTTAGAATCAGGACTTGCTCGTCGGGTAAGTTACGCAATGCTTGCAATGGTTGCAGTAAGTTGTCTTCGCACTTGATATAACCCAAGTTGCGGGCGTGAGCGATTAAGTTTAACATCGAGCGCCCCACTACACCAACGACGCGATTTTGTTTTTTGGCTATGTCCAAAATCATGTTGATCCGGTGGACGGAAGAAGCAAAAGTTGTGACTAAAATTCGCCCTTTGGCTTGACTAAATGCCCGTTCTAAGTTTGGATATACCGAGCGTTCGGAAGCTGTGTAACCTGGTACTTCGGAATTTGTCGAGTCGCTAATAAGGCAAAGTACGCCTTTTTCGCCGTGTTCGGCTAACCTTTGCATATCAAAAAATTCGCCATCAACCGGAGTATGGTCAAACTTAAAGTCTCCCGTATGAATAATTACTCCAGCAGGTGTATGCAAAGCAATAGTAAAACTATCAGCAATCGAGTGAGTATTGCGGATAAACTCGACAATAAACTGCGAACCTAATCTTACAGTCTCGCGGGGTCTAACGGTTCTTAATTCGGTGCGATCGCGCATTCCGGCTTCTTCTAGCTTACCTTCTAGCATTGCCATTGCCAGTCTAGGCCCGTAGATTACCGGAATCTCTAGTTGTCTGAGGTGAAAGGCTATGCCACCGATATGATCTTCATGACCGTGAGTAACAATCATGCCTTTAATTTTGTGTCGATTTTCCCGCAAATAAGTCATGTCGGGAAGTACGATATTTACTCCGTGCATTCCATCGGTGGGAAAAGCTAATCCCGCATCTAGTAAAATTATTTCATCATTGCACTCAAATACACAGGTATTTTTGCCAATTTCATGCAAGCCGCCAAGCGGAATGATTTTTACGGCAGGTGTGGTATTTTTTGTCATGTCAATCCTTTGAACGATAGGTTAACTGTCTTAAATAGAAAAAACTGTAGAATTTCTCATTTTTCCCGTAGGGGCTTAAGCTTCTAACAAATTTTTTTATGGAAAGGTTCTGCAACTAGGGGTAGATTAAAACCCCTAATATTTTTATTCTTTTTGCCTTTTTTGAAAGTAGTTAATAATCCAAATCTTTCATTTTGGTATCAATATCTTGCAAAACTTTTTCTAAGGTATTGCTTACCTTGTCTTCTTCTTCGCATTGCAATGGCAGACGAGTCGAACCCACATCCCAACCTTTCAATTTAAGTGCCATTTTTACGGCAATTGGATTAGTAGTAATAAACAAAGCCTTAAATAAGGGGAATAATTGTAGATGAATGCTTGTCGCAATTCCAACATTGCCTGTCTCAAAAGCTCTAATCATTTGCTGCAATTGTCCGCCTACGATATGACTTGCAACGCTGATTACTCCTTTAGCACCCACTGCTAACATCGGTAAAGTTAGGGAGTCATCGCCGGAGTAAATCTGAAAGTCTTTGGGTGTTAATCGGCTAATTTCACTTGCTTGATCCAAATTGCCCGTTGCTTCTTTGATACCTACAATGTTATCAATTTCGGCTAAACGAGATACCGTCTCAGGAAGGAGATTTTGGCTTGTACGACTGGGGACGTTGTACAACACTATAGGTAGGTCGGGGCAAGCAGCAGCGATCGCCCGGAAATGATGATATAGTCCAACTTGGGGTGGCTTGTTATAGTAAGGAACAACTTGTAAAGATCCATGTACTCCTATTCTATATGCTTTTTGGGTCGCTGCGACAGCTTCGGTGGTCGAATTTGACCCCGTACCTGCCATTACTAGGGCTTTTCCCGCTACCGCCTGCAACACGGTTTGAAATAACTGATATTCTTCATCCCAAGTTAAAGTGGGCGATTCTCCCGTCGTCCCGCACACGACAATTGTATCGCTGCCATTTGCGGCTAAATGCGCGGCTAGTTGTTCGGCTACCGCATAATTTACACTGCCATCGGCTTTGAATGGCGTAACCATTGCTGTAACAACTTTTCCAAAATCTACCACCCGTTTGTACTCCTCACCGTAGCCTTTAGCTATTTGCTGTTTGATATTTTTTGGCTGATAGTAGATTTTTTTCTACTAATAATTCTGCAATTTGCACGGCGTTTAGGGCTGCACCTTTACGGATTTGGTCGCCACACAGCCATAGTTCTAAACCACACTCAAGAGATATATCCTCACGGATGCGTCCTACTAGCACGTCATCAATGCCTGTAGCATCTATCGGCATAGGGAAATAATTTGCACCCCAATCTTCTACTACTTTTACGCCGGGAGACTGACTTAAGATTGCTTTAGCTTCTACTGCACTTATCGGCGACTCAAATTCTAGGTTAATCGCTTCAGAATGCGCTCTCAGTACGGGGACGCGAATGCAGGTGGCGGTAATTTTAAGTTGTGGGGCGTTAAAGATTTTTCGAGTTTCGTTGACCATTTTCATTTCTTCTTCGCAATAACCGTTGGCAGTCATCGGCGAATTGTGAGGAAATAAATTAAATGCCAAGGGATAAGGGAAAATTTCTGGAGTGGGGGTTTTTCCTTGGAAAATTTCTTGAGTTTGGTTTAAAACTTCTTCCATTGCCATCGCGCCCGCACCACTGGCAGACTGGTAGGTGGCAGCAACAATGCGCTTAATTTTCCTAGCTTTATACAGGGGATATACTGCTACTGCCATCAAAATTGTGGTGCAGTTGGGGTTAGCAATTATGCCTTGATGGTTGACAAGTGCTTCCGGGTTGACTTCTGGTACTACTAAGGGAACTTGAGCGTCGGCACGAAAAGCACTAGAGTTATCTATGACAACTGCTCCCGCTTTTACGGCAACTGGTGCTAGAGCTTTGGAGATAGAGCCACCCGCCGAAGCGAGTACGAGATCGATATTATCAAAAGAGCGATCGCCTGCAATCTCAATTACTAAGTCTTCCCCTTTAAAGCTCATAGTTTTCCCCGCACTGCGAGGAGAAGCCAGTAACTTGAGTTCCGCCACTGGAAAATTACGGCTTTCGAGTAATTCTAATAGCTCCGTACCTACAGCCCCAGTCGCTCCTAAAATTGCCACGCGATAGGATGAATTTGTCAATGCGCTATGCTCCTCGTAAATATTTTGATTAAATTCCGTTTTTTAAATAAATAGCTTGTCTAGATAATTAATTAAATTTAATAGTCAGTTATTTTAATGAAAAAATTAAACTTTTAGTAAGTTATAACAAGTTGATGAAATTATTCAACTAACTCAAATCTGCCTTGGCTACTAGCTTATCAGCAAATGGTCAACCGAGGTAGAACTTAAGTCGAGCAAGTCTTGGATAAATGTACCATAAAGCAAAAGTGGTAGATCGTAATAGCAGATCGTGTCAAATTATCGCTAAACTAAGAACTGCTCGAAACGCCACAAAAAACTTAATCTGCACTGGTTAGGATATTGCGGTGTCATTGAGAAACTGCCCTACCAGAGATTATAAGGGCTGAAAGCCCATTGAGGGATGAGAGAGGCAAATAAAAATATAGTTGCCGAGCAAAACATAGCTTTTGCAGTCAACAACTTCGTGCCAGCCTAAGTAATCTAGTTCCATTTAGTCAAATTGTCAGACAAAACTCTAAACATGAAAGTCACCCAGGAAAAACTCCCCGCAAGCCAAGTAGGTTTGGAAATAGAAATCCCCCCCGAAAAGTCCAAACAGGCTTACGAGCAAGTAATTCAAAACTTCGCTCGTTCTGCTAATATTCCTGGGTTTCGTAAAGGCAAAGTTCCCCGCCAAGTATTGATTCAACGCCTAGGCACTGTCAGAATTAAAGCCGCAGCCTTAGAAGACTTAATTGAAAGCGGCGTAACTGAAGCACTCAAACAAGAAGCCGTCAAAGCCATTGGACAACCGCAATTGCGGACATCTTTTGAAGAATTAATCGGTCAGTACGAACCTGGCAACCCTTTGACTTTTAAGGCGGCGGTAGACGTACAGCCAGAGGTAAATTTAACTCAATATACGGGCTTACAAGTGCAAGCAGAAGAAGTTAAATACGATCCCGCCAGCGTCGAAAAAGTTATCGAAGAAAATCGTCAAGAAATGGCAACCTCGATTCCTGTAGAAGGACGCGCCGCTCAAATGGGCGATGTAGCCGTAGTAGACTTTAAAGGTATTTTAGTTAACGACGACGAGGAAGCGGAAGTAGAAGAAATCCCTGGGGGTGAAGCGACGGATTTTCAAGTAGAACTCCAAGAAGGAAGATTTATTGAGGGTTTTATTGATGGCATCGTCGGCATGAACATCGGCGAAACTAAAGAAATTGAGGCAAAATTCCCCTCCGAGTACCCCCAAGCAGAACTTGCAGACCGCAAAGCCTTATTTACAGTAACTTTGAAGGAATTAAAAGAAAAGGAACTGCCAGAAGTTAACGATGATTTTGCTCAAGAAGTCAGCGAATTTGAAACTCTTGAAGAATTAAGAGCATCGCTAGAAAAAAGATTCACCGAAGAAGCGGAAAACAAAACCAAAGCAAACACGCAGCAGGCTTTAACAAAAGAATTAATCAAAAATATTGAAGTCGATCTGCCCGAAACATTAATTAACCAAGAAGTAGATTCAATGCTGACTCAAACTGCCATGCAGTTGAGCCGACAAGGAATTGATGTCAAAAGGCTATTTACTCAAGACACTATACCGCAGCTAAGAGAGCGATCGCGCCCCGAAGCCATAGACAGCATCAAACGCACTTTGGCGCTGCAAGAAGTGGCAAAACGCGAATCTATCGAAGTAGATAATGAAGCGATTGAAGCGCGGTTTAATGAAGTGCTGGCGCAGTACGCTGATAAAGACGTAGATCGAGATAGATTGCGCGAAGTCATCGCCGATGAATTGCTAAGTGAAAAAATTCTCGATTGGCTGCAAGCAAATGCCACTATTGAACTTGTGGCGGAAGGAACTCTAAATCAAATCGAAGCAGAAGAAGTAGAGGAAGCTACAGAAGATCCAGAACTAACAAACGCCGAATAAAATAGAAGTCGCTCTAGGTAGGGCGATTTCTACCTTTGTAAAATAACCAGAGCCAAACAGATAAGTCATAATAGGTTACAGATAGGTTAATTAGAGTTAAAACTTATTGTCCTAGCTGCATCGAGTCAATACCACTTTTTAACTTTGTGATTTATGCTTGTATCAAAATCTGTACATCCCATTAGCAGCGTGAATTCTCTAGAGATTAACAACATCGTGCCAACCGTTGTAGAACAGTCGGGCATGGGGGAGAGGGCTTTTGATATTTACTCTCGGCTTTTAAGAGAGCGGATTGTATTTTTGGGGACGCAGGTAGATGATGCGATCGCTGACTCCATTGTGGCTCAGTTATTATTTCTAGATGCGGAAGATCCAGAAAAAGATATTCAGTTATATATCAACTCCCCAGGCGGCTCGGTAACTGCGGGCATGGCAATTTATGACACAATCCAGCAAATTCGCCCAGATGTTGTTACTATTTGTTTTGGATTAGCTGCAAGCATGGGAGCATTCTTACTAACTGCGGGAGCAAAAGGCAAACGGATGTCCTTACCTAGCGCCCGAATTATGATTCACCAACCCTTAGGTGGCGCTCAAGGTCAAGCCGTTGATATCGAGATCCAAGCAAAAGAAATTCTCTACCACAAGAGTAGATTAAATGAATTACTGGCACATCACACAGGTAAGCCCCTAGAAAGAATTGAAGCTGATACCGAGCGAGACTTTTTTATGTCCGCCGAAGAAGCAAAAAATTACGGCTTAATCGACAGCGTGATTTCGCGACAGAATATCCCCCAAGCAGGCGCTACAGTTACTCCAGTTAACTAATTAGAGGCTTTTATGGTAAAGTATGACTCCCATCTTAAATGTTCATTTTGCGGCAAGTCTCAAGAACAGGTACGCAAGTTGATTGCCGGGCCGGGAGTCTACATTTGCGATGAATGCGTTGACTTGTGCAATGAAATTCTGGACGAAGAATTAATCGAACACAATACAAGTAGCGCCGCCGCTCCCCAAGCACCCCGTCCCGAACCACCCCAAAAGCGCCGCCCGCGTTCGGCAAATTTGTCTTTTAGTCAAATACCCAAGCCGCGCGAGATTAAAAATCACTTGGACGACCACGTGATCGGTCAAGACGAGGCGAAAAAAGTTCTATCAGTGGCAGTTTACAACCACTATAAGCGCCTTAGCTTGCTGCAAAATAAAAACGGTAAAGCTGGGGAAGATACGGTAGAACTACAAAAATCCAATATCTTGTTAATTGGCCCGACAGGTTGCGGTAAAACTCTTTTGGCTCAAACTTTAGCAAAAATATTAGACGTACCTTTTGCCGTTGCCGATGCTACCACCTTAACGGAAGCAGGATATGTAGGTGAAGATGTAGAAAATATTTTGCTGCGCTTGCTTCAAGTAGCGGATTTAGATGTAGAAGAAGCGCAACGGGGAATTATCTATATTGATGAAATCGATAAAATTGCCCGCAAAAGCGAAAATCCGTCTATTACCCGCGATGTCTCCGGGGAGGGCGTACAGCAAGCTTTATTAAAGATGCTCGAAGGAACGATCGCTAACGTACCACCCCAAGGCGGGCGCAAGCATCCCTATCAAGACTGCATTCAAATTGATACTAGCAACATTTTATTCATCTGCGGCGGCGCTTTTGTTGGTTTAGATAAAGTAGTAGAACAGCGCATTGGTAAAAAGTCAATGGGCTTTATTCAACCAGGGGAAGGGCAGTCGAAAGAAAAACGCACGGCGGACGTACTAAAGCACCTAGAACCGGGGGATTTAGTTAAGTTCGGCATGATTCCCGAATTTATCGGGCGCATACCCGTAGCGGCGGTAGTAGAGCCGTTGGATGAAGAAACTTTAGTTGCAATCTTGACTCAGCCGCGCAGTGCGTTAGTTAAGCAGTACCAAAAGCTGCTAAACATGGACAACGTACAACTAGAATTTAAGCCTGATGCTTTAAGAGCGATCGCCATTGAAGCCTACCGGAGAAAAACTGGTGCGCGAGCATTACGGGCAATTGTCGAAGAATTAATGTTAGAAGTGATGTACGAATTGCCCTCTAGAAAAGATGTGACTTGCTGTACAATTACGCGAGAGATGGTGGAAAAACGTTCTACAGCAGAATTGTTAGTACATCCCTCCTCGTTACCAAAGCCGGAATCTGCTTAAATCATGCCTTACATTTGCGTTCGTGGCGTTGACCATTATTATGAGTGGGTCAAAGCACAAGACAACTCCCAAGTCAAGCCAGTAATAGTATTTATTCACGGTTGGGCAGGCTCGGCTCGTTATTGGCAAAGTACCGCTCAAGCTCTAGTTAAAGATTTTGACTGCCTGCTGTACGATATGCGGGGCTTTGGGCGATCGAACGGGCGATCGCCAATGCTTGCAGCTACAGAGGCAATGGCAGACTCAAAAGCGTCCTCCGCAGAAACTATAGAGGAATTAACCTACGAGCTTGACGAGTATGCGAGAGATTTAGCAGCTTTGTTAGATGGATTAGAGCTAAACAAGGTTTATCTCAATGCCCATTCGACGGGTGCATCGGTGGCGACATTGTTTCTTAACTTGTATCCAGAGCGGGTAGAAAAAGCCATATTAACTTGTAGTGGCGTTTTTGAGTACGACGAAAAAGCCTTTGCTGCTTTTCATAAGTTTGGCGGTTATGTAGTCAAGTTTCGCCCCAAATGGTTAGCGCAAATTCCGTTTGTGGATCGAATGTTTATGGCGCGATTTTTAAAACGCTCAATTCCAAAGCGCGATCGCAAAGCTTTTTTGGATGACTTTTTGATGGCAGATTACGCCGCCGCGATCGGTACAATGATTACAGCAGTAAGCGAAAATGCGGCAAAATTTATGCCCGATGAATTTACAAAGCTAACTGTCCCTACACTTTTAGTTGCTGGGGAATACGACCAAATTATTCCCCCAGCGATGGGTCGTCAAGCTGCTGCTTTAAGCGACAAAGTAGAATTTGTATTGATGGCAAATACGGCTCATTTTCCGATGTTAGAAGATCCGCAAACCTACCTTAGCTGCGTACAGCAGTTTTTGCAGGGAGCAAAAAAGGCGTAGAAATATTAACACCTAATAATAGTTGTCGTCCCTGCTTATTTTATAGTTTAGGCTTTGAGCGCCAAATCAAGCCGTCGATTAACCTCCGCCCAATTAATTACATTCCACCAAGCTGTCAAATATTCAGCGCGACGGTACTGGTACTTGAGATAGTAAGCGTGTTCCCAAACGTCGTTGCCCATAATTGGATAATTTCCTTCAATGAGCGGACTATCTTGGTTAGGTGTAGTTGTAATGTTTAGTTTGCCATCTTTGCTACGCACTAGCCACACCCAACCGCTACCAAAGCGTTTAGCACCTGCTTCGTTAAACTGTTTTTTAAAGGTAGCAAAATCGTCAAAGTTTGCATTAATCGCTTCAGAAATCGCCCCCGTTGGCTCTCCCCCACCCTTGGGCTTCATAATATTCCAAAACATCGTATGGTTGACGTGACCCCCACCATTATTGCGGACAACAGCACGAATAGGCTCTGGTACGCTTTTAAGATTCGTTAGCAACTGTTCGACACTTTGCGATTTTAGGTTTGGGTATTTTTCTAAAGCAGCGTTTAAGTTTTTTACATAAGTTGCATGGTGGTTATCGTGATGAAACCGCATTGTTTGAGCGTCTATATGTGGCTCTAAAGCATTGTAGTCGTAAGGTAAAGGTGGGAGAGAAATACTACTCCCAACAGCAGATTGAGCTACAGCTATATCCATCAACCCCGACGAGCGCCAAGAATTTAGAGCAAAAGCTCCCCCCGTTGCGCCTAGTAAAAATATCAATTTGCGTCGATTTAGCGTCATAAGTTTGGTAAAAAGTACTGCAACAGACGAATTAAGCAACTAACCATACGGCTATTATCCTATGCTATGCCACAAGACAGCAGACTTAGTACAAAGTGCGCTCTATTAGACTTATGTGCGTGAGTTATCGCCCCCCTACACCGCTTTTTATCTCCCCAATTTTGGGGGAAACCGGATCTGAAGTCCCCCAAAGTTAGGGGATTTAGGGGACTTTACGGGATTCGTGCAGGAGATCGTTTTTTAGTCCAAAAACCAGAGCTAGTACGCCAGAGAAATTCCTATTGTAGTACCTGTCATGGATAGGCACGACAGATTTTTTAGCTAGGAAAATCTACATTTCGAGTTGTTTTGAGCGACGAGCCGAATTTTAGCCAGGATCTACTTATTAGCACTCTCGATCTGCAACCAGGAGATTTTGACTTTAAGCGTTCTAAGTATTAAATGTTATCTTTACTACAAAAACTTATTTGGGTGAATAACTGTTAGTTTGCTGCTTCGATTGGGAATACTATCAACAAGCATTTTTAAGCGATGTATTCCATGAATAATCTACTCTTGCAAAGTTTAATTGAATTAATCGCTAGGCACACAGGTTTACATATCCGCGAGCAGGATAGACAAACTCTATGTACTAAAGTAAATACTCGAATTCAAGCGCTGAAACTCTCCACCCCAGAGCAATACTATCAACTATTAAACACAAGCAACCATAGCTCTACAGAAACACCAGGCGATCGCGAATGGAAAGAGCTAACTCTCCTATTGACTACTGGAGAGAGCTACTTTTTTCGAGATAAAGGACAAATAGCTTTACTAAAAAACCGTTTACTACCACAACTAATCGAATATAAAAAGCGATCGCATTTACAACAAAACACCCCAAAACCATCACTAAGAATTTGGAGCGCGGGCTGTTCTACAGGTGAAGAAGTTTATTCTATTGCTGTGCTTGTGCAACAATTAATTCCAGATTTACACAACTGGAATATTTTAATTTTAGGCACGGATATTAATTTAGAATCTATAGCGAAAGCTAAACGCGGAATCTACGAATCTTGGTCTTTTCGGATGGTAGAGCCAGAAATTGTGCGGCGTTACTTTAACCCACGTCAGCAAAGTTGGGAAGTTAAAGAAACAATTTCTTCTATGGTTAAGTTTCAAGAGGGTAACTTAATTAAAGATAACTTTCCCCAGCCCCTTTTCGGTATTCATGATATGGATATTATTATTTGTCGTAATGTCTTTATTTATTTCGATGTTATTTCAATTTCTACAGTACTAGATAAATTTTATCATACTCTTAATACCGCAGGTTACTTAATTACTGGACACGCAGAATTACATGGTCAAAATCTTAACAAGCTGCAAACAAAAGTATTTCCTGAATCTTTGGTATATCAACGGAACAAAAATTTACCATTAGAAAAGTGTCCAAGTTCTACACCCCTACTACCAACTTCAAGTAATGCGATTAAACTAAGTTCATTAGGTAAACAACCAGAAAGCAATGTTTTACTGCCTATTTCAACTAATATAAATAGCTTGAATACATTAGTTAAACAACAAGAAGTAAATATTTCAAAGCTAAAAGGAGAAAATTCTCAACAATTACAGAAAACTTCTAAACTACCAGCATCTATAACTACCGTAGAAACTCTTTTTAATAGGGGAGAATACACCGCCGCCATCCAAGAAGCAGAACAATTAATTAAACAGTATCCCCTCCATTTTGATGCTTGCTATCTTCTCGCTCAAGCTTGGGCAAACTTAGGTAATGTAGAAAAAGCTACTTTTTACTGCGAACAAGCAATAAAAATAGATGAGCTTTCCATATTTCCTTACTATCTACTAGCTCATATTGCTGAAGAAAAAGGCGATAACAGTAAAGCTAAAAAAATATTAAGAAAAATTATTTATCTAAATCCTGACTCTATTAATGCTTATTTAGAACTTGGAGATATTTATCAACGGGAAAGCGATAGGAATAAATCAAAAAAAATGAGAATTACAGCTTTGGAGCTACTTAACCAATTACCACCTCATTTGATAGTTGAGCCAAGTAAAAATACTGTAAGTGAATTAACGGAACAAGTTAATAGTTTACTACAGAACCATTTTTAGCTAGTTACTATACAATCGCTTTAAATTTCTGTTGAAATAAAAATACGAAAATAAACTGGTTGTTTTTTCTTAAAAAAAACATATAGATAATACTTGTCAAAAATCCAAAAAGACAAAAGTACTATTAAGTAGTCTTACTGATATGAATTCAGCTTATAAGAATATTCAGTAACTTCACAGATAGACTTATAAACTCCAATCGATATATTAATATACTTGCAGCCTAAATTATGAAAAAAATTATTATAAGTATCTCAACTAAGTAGTTCACTGGCAAAAAATATGAATTCAACTTTTTATCAAGAAAGGCAACTGGCTACCGTTCTAGAAACACTACAAAGCAAGCAAACTAGCGGCATTTTATATATCGATGCTGAGATAACCGCCCAGAAAAAAAAGCGTTCGCGCGTCTTAGTTTTACACAATGGTCAAATTGTCTATGGTGATGTAATTTTACATACTAATAAAGAAATCGCCCAAACCCTAGGACAAAAATTAAATCGGGAATGGTCGGAAAGTGCGATCGCATTAGCCACTCAAAAAGCCGCAAATAAAACTTCTATTCGAGCGCTTTTAGACCTACTAATAAAAATGCGATTATTTACCTGGGAACAAGTAGAAACTTTCATCCACGCGCAAGTAGTCCTAATTTTAGAGCAACTTTTACCCCACGCCGGACACTATCGACTTGATAATACTTTTGAGTTCGATCTTTGTCATGGTGAGGACGGTCATGGTTTAGATTTATCTAAGTTGATGGCAGATGTCAATCGCCGTCAGCAACAACTGTCTACCTTTGCTCCTACCCTACCATCTATAGAAGCAATTCCTCGTTTCGATCCTAGGAATGCGGATAAAATTACTAATCCCGCAGTACGCAAACATTTAGAACAATGGGTAAATGGAGAGCGGAGTTTAATTGATATTGCAGAAGGCTTAAATAAAGATGTTTTGCAAGTAGCACAATCTTATTTACCTTGGCTACAAGCTGGGTGGGTAGTAATTGGCAATAATAACGTACCCATTACTCCTAAAAAAGAACTGCCAATTATCTTAGCCGTAGATGATAGTCCGATTATGCAGATTACTATCAAACGGGCGCTATCAGAGCAATATCAAGTACTAATAGCAAGCAATGCTAAAGATGCTTTGATGTTATTACATCGCACGGATGTGGAATTGCTACTACTTGATGTCACCATGCCAGAAATTGATGGATTAGAAGTCTGTCGTACTGTACGTAGTATTTTAAAGTTCCGCAACTTGCCCATAATTATGGTGACAGCAAAAGATGGTTTTTTTGACAAAGTTAAAGGAAAGTTTGCTGGAGCTACTGACTATGTAACTAAACCTTTTAATCCAGAACAATTGAGTCAGCTAGTTACTAGATATATCAACAACAAGCATGAGCTTAATGCAAATATAGTTTGAAAATTCACTTATTGCTATAAAGTTTACCAACCTCACTAACAACAATGGAAAATAAACCTTATCTAATTTTTGGCTTGCATGACTTGCACTATGGAATAGATGCTCTATTAGTGCAAGAAATTTTTTACTTACCCGAACTTATTCCCATTGTTGAAGCACCAACAGACATTGTAGGCGTATTGAATTTACGCGGTCAAATTGTTCCAGTAATGCACCTAAATTTAAGATTAGGAAATTCATCAAAAGAATGCTATTTAAGCGATAGCGTAGTTATTTTAAATTATGCTGGTCTGCAAATAGGAGTAATCGTAAGTAACGTAGATGAAGTTAAAAGTATTAATAGGACATTAATAGAATATGAGATAGATTATGGACGAGTAAAAGATATTAGTTCTAGGTTTTTAGAAGGTCTTGCTAAAGTAGACACTTATACAGTTATACTGCTCAATCATCACAACTTACTTCGAGATCCAGAGGCAGTAAAATCATTAGTTGAAGTGGATTACGAACAAAAATTAGAATTTTCTGGTGTAGTTAGTAGCTTTTATAAAAATTGCTGCCCTAACGCTACTCTCCAAGAAAAATCTATTTTTAAAGAACGAGCAGACAACTTAAGACAGTTAAGTAATGATAGTATTTCTAATGATTTGATTTCCTTAGCAGTTATTGGCTTAAACAATGAATATTTTGGACTCGACTTAGAGCTAATTCAAGAATTTACTAATATTCGCAATGTTACCCCCATACCCTGCTGTCCATCTCACATAGTTGGCAATATGAATTTACGGGGAGAAATTTTAACCTTAATCGATATTCGCAGCGCTTTAAATATGCCCTTAGCGGAAACAAATGATGGCGCTAAAGCAATTGTAGTTAATGTTGAAGATTTGGTAGCGGGTTTTCCAGTTGATGAAGTTTTTGATGTGATGTATTTACATCCATCAGAAGTAATTTCTTTGCCTATAGCTGTAAATTTTCACAATGAAAAATATCTCCGGGGAACTGTTGCCTATTCAGGAAATATGTTAACTATTCTCGATCTACCGAAACTACTAACTAACAAATTGTTGGTAGTAAACGAAGAAATATAATCTCCACAATTTTAAGTAACAAAGGAAGCTAAAATAATGTTGAAAAAACTAAACAATTTACCTTTACGCACCAAAGCAATTGGCTTTGCGATCGCATTAGGCACAATTCCCGTACTTTTAATCGGCATAACTAACTACGTTTCGTCCGTCCAACAAAGCCGTCACTCCACTACCCAAGCCCAAGAAGACTTAACGGCAGCTATGGCTGATAAGGTAGGACGCTTCATGTTTGAACGCAATGGAGATATTCAAGTACTTGCCAACTTGCCAATTCTTGCTAACCCCGAAAAAACCGCAGGAATTACCCCCCAGCAAAAGCAAGCTGTTCTCGATAAATACATGAAAATTTATGGAGTTTATGACAGTATCGCTGTTGCTGATATTACGGGCAAAACTATTTTGCAAACAACCGGAGAAGCAATTAGTGGGTTAGGAGAGCGGGACTACTTTAAAGCAGCAATCCAAACTAAGCAATCTGTAATTGCGCCGCCCAGAAAGTCTAAATTAAACGGCAAATATTATGTTTTTATTGCCGCACCAATTGTTAACGTCAACACAAACAAAATAACAAGTGTAGTCCGAACCCGGATTCCTGTAGATAACTTAGACCCAATTGTTAAAGCAAGTACCTCCAATTCATTAGGCAGCAGCCGAGCCGCAGCATCGGAATACCACCTAATTGATGCTGATGGAAAATTCTTTGCAGCCGAAGAAAAAAATCAAATAGGGCGAGATGCGAAGAAAGATTTTAAGAGTTTTGCTCGGTTGCAGGGAAATAAGAAAGTAGCAAGTGCCGTAGATATCGATCAAATTGATAAAAATCAACAACTTATCTCCTACGCTCCCGTTACTCAAATTCAGGGAATGCCCGATCTTAATTGGGGTGTGATTTTAGCAGAAAATACTTCCGAGGCTTATGCCGGAGAAGGTCAATTGCTGCTAAACCTAATTTTGGGTACGGGATTAACAGCTTTAATTGCAAGTGGACTTGCAGTACTCTTTGCTAACCGGGCTACTAAATTAATTCAGGGAATTGCCAGCGCGATCGCATCTTCTTCTACAGAAATCGCCGCCACTGTAGAGGAGCAAGAGCGTACCGTATCTCAGCAAGCAAGTTCAGTCAATGAAACTACAACCACAATGGACGAACTAGGCGCATCTTCTCGGCAATCGGCAGAACAAGCTGAAGCCTCTGCCGCCGGAGCAAGCCAAGCATTAAACCTCGCCGAAGGGGGAACTCAAGCCGTGCAGCAAACCCTCAAAGGCATGAATACCCTTAAAGAGCAAGTTAATGAAATTGCTAATGCTATTATTCGCCTCAGCGAACAAACAGGTCAAATTGGCTCAGTTTCGTCTTTAGTAGGAGATTTAGCCAATCAAACTAATATGTTAGCCCTCAACGCCGCAGTAGAAGCGGCACGAGCCGGAGAACACGGAAAAGGGTTTGGAGTTGTTGCCACAGAAATTCGCAAGCTTGCCGATCAAAGTAAAAAGTCTTCCGAAAAAATCAGCACTTTAGTTGGCGATATTCAGTCCGCGATTAATAAAACCGTGATGGTGACGGATGAAGGTACAAAAAAAGTCGATCAAGGATTGGAATTAGCAGAAAGAACCGCCGAAACTTTTACCGGGGTAGCAGATTCAGTTAACAACGTATTTTTAAACAGCCAGCAAATTTCCCTCAGCGCCAAACAACAAGCGATCGCCGTGCAGCAAATCGTGACGGCGATGAACTCGATTAATTTAGGCGCAAAAGAAAGCGCAACGGGCATAACTCAAGTCAAATCCAGCGCCCAGCAACTCAAAGATGCGGCGCAAAAACTCAAAGCTGTTGTTTAAGCAATTTCTTACTTAAAAACTTACCCACTCCCAGCGCCATGATGATCGAAGACGTTGAACTGCGAAATTTATTTAAAACCTCTAGTGAAGAACACTTGCAAAACCTAGAAAATGGGTTGATGCAACTAGAAAAAAATTCCCAAGATCGAGCAAGACTAGAAGAAGTATTGCGAGAAGCTCATACCCTCAAGGGCGATGCGCGGATGTTGGGCGTAGATGATGTTGAAACTCTAATTCACCAAATTGAAGATATTTTTGTTGCGGTCAAAAAACAAGAGCAAGTTTTAACTCCCCAATTATGCGAGTCCTTGTATCAAGGATTAGATGCGGTGCGGAAAATAGTACGCGAAGCCGTTACCGGGGTTGCTTCTGGGGTAAATGTTTTTTATGTTTTAGCTCAACTAATGGGAGCGAATAGTAATACTTCTCTAGAAGACGAAGAATCGCTGTTTGCGCCGACCACTAATAACGAAGTCGATCTATTCTCCGATCCTACCGCCCAAAGCGAAGTTGACGACCTATTCCCCGATTTAGCCTCTAGCGAACCATCAGCGCCAGATATTCCCAGTCAAGAGGTAGCAGCGACGAGCGACACTACCTATCAAATTGAGACAATCCGCGTCGAACCCCAAAAGCTCGATACTTTAATGACCCAAGCAGGGGAACTAGCTGTTACCAAGCTTCGCATTGCTTACCACCTCACAGAAATTGAGGAAATAATTACCCTTTTTGACGAATGGAGTCGCGAGGCTTTCGTGCAGCGTTTGGCGCTAGATAATATGGAAAAGACTTCCACTAATTCTAGTTCTCACCAGCAATTAGATTTTCACAATCGCTTAGAACAACGCCTAGATCGCTTGGGACTTTTAATTAACCGCTTAAAAAGCCAAGCTTACGAAGATACTGCTAGACTCGAACTTGTTGCTAATGAATTAGAATCGGGTATTCGCACGTTACGGCTTTTGCCTTTATCTACAGTATTTAATTTATTTCCTCGTATGGTGAGGGATTTGGCAAGTCAACAAGGTAAACAAATAAATTTAGTGATTGAAGGTGGAGATACTACCGCCGATAAACGCATTTTAGAGGAAATGAAAGACCCACTGATGCACATGATTCGTAACTCCATCGATCATGGCATTGAAACCCCCCAAGAAAGGGAGCAATCGGGCAAGCCGTCAACGGCTACAATTCGCCTCCGGGGTTATTACTCGGCAAATAGTATCGGGATTGAAATAGTTGATGATGGACGCGGACTAGATACAGAAAGCATTAAACGTACAGCTTTACGCCGGGGAGTTTGTTCTGCGGAAGAACTTGCAAAAATGTCTACAAGTCAAATTCAGGCGTTGATTTTTGCGCCCGGATTTTCGACGCGCACCGAGATTACCGAGCTTTCCGGTAGAGGTATTGGCTTAGATGTAGTACGCGCTAAAGTCGAGCAACTTAAAGGAGCGATCGCTGTTGAATCTACTCCTGGCTTGGGATGTACCTTCAAGTTACAGCTTAATACTACTCTCACTACTACTCACGTTTTAATTGTCGAAGTTAATAGTGTTTCCTATGCAATTCCCGTAGACTCGGTACAGACTACGCTACTTGTCGCTCGTAGCGAGATTTTCGCAACTGGTGGCTGTCAAACAATTGTGTTAGATCATCAACCAGTATCCGTAGCTTGGTTAACAGATTTATTGCAATTACCATTAACTATCCCTACTTCCCCCAAAGCCGCCGATTCCACAGCAAAAATGCTTCCTTGTATCGTGCTGCAAGTAGGTACGGAGCGCTTGGGACTATTGGTAGATGCTTTACTCGACCAACAAAATGTAGTTCTAAAGCCGCAAAGTAAGTTGCTTGAGCGGGTGCGGAATGTTTCGGGAGCAACGATTTTAGGTACGGGGGAGGTATGTATGATTCTTAATCCCCAAGACTTGCTTAAGTCTGTGCAAAAAAGAACTGTAAATGGTACGGTTTCGCAGCAGTTTCTTCAACGAGTAGAAAAACCTGCAATTTTGCTCGTGGAAGATTCTATTACAATTCGTACTCAAGTCAAACGCATTTTGGAAGGTGCGGGGTACGATGTAACAGCCGCCGTAGATGGATTAGATGGTTTTAATAAATTAAAATCACGAAATTTTGATGCGGTAGTGTCCGATGTGCAAATGCCTAATCTGGACGGGTTATCGCTAACTGCAAAAATTCGTCAACAAAAAGAATACTCCGAACTGCCGATTATTTTAGTAACTACTCTTGCTTCTGAAGATGATAGAAAAAGAGGTGCTGATGCTGGCGCAAATGCTTACTTAACTAAAGGCAACTTTGAGCAAAAATTACTTTTAGATACTATCAAGAGACTAATCTAAATGCCAAATCCCATATCCGTTTTATTAGTAGAAGACTCTCCAGTCGCTTTAGAAATTCTCGATAGGTTGCTTGCATCTTCTCCTGATATCAAAGTTGTAGGTAAAGCTTGTAATGGCAAAGAAGCAATAGACTTAATTCCCAAATTGCAGCCTAAAGTAATTTGTACGGATTTACATATGAAAGAAATGGATGGCTTGGAACTTACTAAACAAGTAATGGCAAATCATCCTCGTCCAATTTTAGTCGTTAGTACTTCCGTACAAAAAGAGGATACCAATACTATTTTTGAGCTTTTGCAAGCAGGGGCAGTAGATGTTTTTCCTAAGCCAAATACGGGACTAGCTTCAGATTACGAACAAGTTAAACGCGACTTGATTAATAAAATTAAAATTCTCTCTGGAGTTACCGTATTTACTAAGCGACAAACTCCCCCCGTCGATCCTAGTTCAGCTAATAATTTTGCTTTTCCTAGTGATATTACAAGAACAATTAGAGCAGTTGCGATTGGCGCTTCTACTGGCGGTCCCCAAGCTCTGCACAAAATTATCGCTCAACTTCCAGCGAATTTACCTGTCCCTGTAATTTGTACTCAGCATATCAGCAAAGGTTTTTTGCAGGGATTAGTAGATTGGCTAGACTCGGAGTGTAAAGTTAAATTAAAAATTGCTCAAGTTGGCGACTTGCCCGCTCCAGGAACGGTGTATTTTGCTCCAGACAATAATCATTTAGAAATAGATGCTCAAGGTAAATTTATTTATGGTTCGGCCTTACCTGTAGACGGTCATTGTCCTTCGGTAACAGTTAGTTTTAGGTCGGTTGCTAGGTTTTATGGCAGAGCAGCTATGAGTATTTTATTAACAGGAATGGGTAAAGATGGAGCAGCAGGAATGCAAGCTATTGCTCAAGCTGGAGGAATTACAATTGCTCAAGATGAAAAAACTTGTGTAGTATTTGGAATGCCCTCGGAAGCGATTTCTCTTGGAGTTGCTCAACACGTTTTGCCCATCCAAGATATCGCTCCTTTGCTGCTAAAAAAGGTGTCTATGTAAACTTACTCCCATTCGATAGTTCCTGGGGGCTTGGAGGTAATATCGTAAACTACCCGATTTACTCCGGCAACTTCGTTGACAATCCGGTTGGATATTGCCTCTAATACATCGTAAGGAACTCGCGCCCAATCGGCGGTCATGCCATCTTCGCTCGATACTAAACGTAAAACTATCGGATAAGCGTAGGTGCGCTGGTCGCCCATTACGCCTACACTGCGAATAGGTAATAGTACGGCGAAAGCCTGCCAAAAGTCGTGATAAATTCCCCGGCGGTTGATTTCTTGACGGACGATTAGATCGGCTTCTCGCAGTATTTCTAAGCGTTCGGCGGTAATTTCTCCCAAAATCCGAATTGCTAAACCAGGCCCCGGAAAAGGCTGGCGCAAAACGATTTCTTCGGGTAAACCTATTTGTCGTCCGACTTTGCGGACTTCATCTTTAAATAGCTTGCGGAGGGGTTCTACGAGCTTAAAACGTAAGTCTTTGGGTAAGCCGCCTACATTGTGATGGCTTTTAATTTTTACGGCTACTCGTTCGCCAGTTTTGGGATCGACATTTGTATCGGCAGATTCAATTACGTCAGGGTAAAGCGTACCTTGAGCTAAGTAATCAAAAGGGCCGAGGTTTTTGGATGCTTCTTCAAATACTTGGATAAATTCGTGTCCGATTAGGCGGCGTTTTTCTTCGGGATCGGTGACACCCGCCACTAATGCCAAAAAGCGATCGCGCGCGTCTACATACTCGACTGGAATATGAAACTGCTCTTGAAACAACTTCACTAACCGCTCTGGCTCTAATTTCCGCATAAAGCCTTGGTCGATAAATACGCAAGTTAAGCGATTTCCAATAGCTTTATGAAGCAAAAATGCCAACGTTGACGAATCGACTCCCCCAGATAGGGCGAGTAGCACTCGTTTATCGCTCACTTGAGCGCGAATTTCTCTAATTGCTTCTTCCACAAAAGCGGCGGTTGTCCAGGTTGGTTCGCATTCGCAAATGTGGTAAACAAAGTTGCGAATTAACGCAAGTCCCCCCACCGAATGCACTACTTCCGGGTGAAATTGCACGCCGTAGAGTTTTTGGTCGTAATTTGCGATCGCCGCGCAAGGAGTATTTTCTGTATGCGCCAGCACTTCAAAGCCTGGGGGTAACTGAGCGCAGGAGTCGCCGTGACTCATCCACATAGTTGTCCCTTCTTCGACATTAGTTAGTAAGTCGGTAGGATCGTCAATTAATAAGGAGGCTTTCCCGTACTCTTTACGCTCGGCAGGTTGTACGTTACCTCCTAGTTGCTTGACCATAAGTTGCATTCCGTAGCATACCCCTAAAACCGGAATCCCCAAGTGCCAAATTTGGGGATCGCATTCGGGAGCGTTGGGAGTATATACCGAACTTGGGCCACCAGAGAGAATGATGCCTTTCGGATTTATTTGGCGCAACTGTTCGGCGGTGGTGCGGTAAGATAAAACTTCGGAATATACTTGAGTTTCCCTAATTCTGCGGGCAATTAGCTCGGAATACTGAGAGCCAAAGTCTAAAATCGCAATCATTTGGCGATTTAACTGCGTCAATTCTTCATTTTGCGGCAAAGTTTCTGTCTGTACCACTTAATTTATTCCTATTAATTGCAAGTAGTGGATGTCTAAATAGATAAATTTTTGGGTAGAGCTAATTAGCCATTGCTCACCCATAGATAGATACTTAAAAACTTATTTATTGGTAATACAATTTATGACTATTAAGTTAACACAACTGGGAGAGCAGTGCGATCGCAGTTTGGCTTTTAACAATGATAGTGCGATCGCGGTCAAACAGGATAGAGCCTATCAAAACCTGGCGACTTGTCAGCTTGAATATATATTCTGTAGAGCGCGAGTCGATGCGAGAGGCGATCGCATTGTAAAGCATACTAACCCAATTACTTCCGGTTGTTGTATCTACTTTTTGCAAATATTGCAGGGCAGATTCGGTAGTAGAACTATTAAATAGATTTTGTAATACAGGGGTTGGTATACCTATTTGGGCAGCATGAGCCGTCAAAATTTCTAAGCGCCCATCGGCTAAATGATGGTGGGTATGAAAAATTCCCCCAGCAAGTTTTACGAGTTTACCATGATAACCAAACAATAAAATTGCTTTAACTTCTTGACGCGCCGCTTCTACCAATAGCGAACCTAACCAGTTAGCAGTTTTGACTAATTGTTGAGGATTAATTCCTAACTTTTGTGCTAAATCTAAGCCATTTTCGCCGATACAAAATACTAATAGCTCGGCAGATTTTGCTTTAACGCGCACTTGTTCGATACAAGCATCCAACTGTCCGGGGGCGCTTAGGGCTTGAGAAATTCCCGTTGTACCGAGTAAAGAAAGCCCTTCTAACACTCCGAAAGCCGCGTTAGAAGTGCGTGCAGCTAAAGCTCTACCTTCAGGAAGAATAATTGTTAATTTAATATATTCCGTTGGTTTTAATCGCCGCAGCAAATTTACTTGCAATAGTTGTTGAGCGTAACTATAAATCGCCGGATCGCCATTTAACTTGTGTCCTAGCCCTTCACCGCCAATAATTGTCAGAGGCTGGGTGGATGATTCTACTAATTCTACTAAAGCCCAAATAGGCGTGTTGCGCGTCAAATCTAAGTTATCGCCAGGATCGCTGCGAGTAATTGCTAAAGCCATATTTGGCTGTAATCCGGCTACTTGGTCGATCGCAATGTCTACAATTTGCTCTGGAATTATTAGATCGACAGGTATAGTTTGGCAAACTGTCCGATTTTGCAACCACTGCAATGCGGCGATCGCCGCCGCACAAGCAAAAACAGGTAAAGTATAACCAGAACGAGGCAAACTTAAAGACACATTACACCAGTAGGGAGGAGTAGATAGATTCTCTTTCTGCTGACTGTTGTATGGGGCAGCATTTTTAGCCTATCTTTCAAAATTATATAAGCAAACCCGATTTGCCTAAATGTGGGTCGATACTGACTCTTTGTTTAAATTCAACACTTATTGGATTCAGCTTTGGTGGAAACCATTACTCAACCAGTTTTAGATTTGTTAGATAACCCTCCAACCTGCTCGTCGGTACTGTTACCCGATCGCCAAAACCAACCTTATAACAAAAAAGCAATTCGCACCAGTCTAAAAGCTTCTACTATTGACGGCGTATTTGCAGCTATTTTTATGAGTATTACGGGCGGCGTATTGCTGACCAATTTCTTACTTCAAGTAGGAGCAAGCTCGGTAGAAATTGGGATGCTGTCATCAATTCCCATGCTATTAAACTTATTACAACCCTTGGGTGCTTATATAGGCGATCGCACCAATAGCCGTCATTACTATTGTTTGTGGATTTTTGGCATCGCGCGGTTATTGTGGTTGATTTTAGTTGTGGGAATTGGTTTAGTTAGTTGGTCGGGGGGTAATCTCCATCAGCTAGTTAGTTGGACGCTAGGAATGGTCTTAGTTACCCATATATTAGAGGCATTGGGTGGTTCGGCTTGGCTAAGTTGGATGGCGGTACTCGTCCCCCATCGCTTACGGGGGCGTTATTTTGGGTTTCGCAACAGCGCTGCTAGTTTGACTAACTTAGTGGGCGTACCTCTACTCGGCTTTGCCGTATCGGCTTGGCCTAGTGGCACAATTGACGGCTATGCGGTAGTTTTATTTTTAGCTGTAATTGCAGGCATTATTAGCTTATGGTGTCAGTTTTTTATGACTGATGTTAATCCCCAGCTAACGGCTAAACAGCAAGGCGAAGAACAAAAGAATTTTTCACTTTTAGGTAGCTTTTCCCCTAACTTTTTGATGTTTTTGGTTTACTTTGGCTTATGGACGTTTGCTGTTAACCTTAGTTCGCCGTTTTTTAATCTTTACTTGTTAGATAACTTGCATTTAGATTTGTCTTGGGCGACGCTGTACGGCAGTTTGACGGCGGGGGCTAACTTAGTCATGCTGATTTGGTGGGGTAAGATCGCCGATAGAATTGGCAATCGTCCGTTGCTTTTAATTATTGGGATTTTAGCTGGAATAACGCCGTTATTTTGGCTGGGCGCGGGTGCGGATAACATTTCTTTATGGGTATGGCTACCGCTAATTCATATATTTACAGGCGGTACTTGGGCAGCGATTGAATTATGTAGTAGTAATATTCAAATGGAAGTCGCGCCCAAAGAGCATCCTTCTACTTATTTTGCGGTAGCTGCGGCGGTAGCAGGGGTTTGTGGGGCTTTAGGCACAACCGCCGGGGGCTTTTTGAGTGAAATACCTGCAATTGGTGGTTTACCGGGCTTATTTGCGCTCTCGGCGGGGGTGCGATTATTTGCTTTGTTACCCTTAGTGTATGTTACCGAACCTCGCAGTCAGAAGATTACGCAGCTTGTGAGTAATTGGCTAAATTTTAAAGCGCGATCGCCTTCTCAAAGCATATCTGTGGCAAATACACCAAAATAGAAGTAAGAGGAATTACTCTAGAGTAAAAACTGCATGAATACTGTTGATTATCTCCGCATTAGTTTAATTGACCGTTGTAATTTTCGCTGTCAATACTGTATGCCGGAGGGAGACGAACTAAACTATATTCTGCTGCAACAGCTATTAACCGATGAGGAATTACTGCTTCTCATCAAAGAAGTTTTTATTCCGGTTGGTTTTAATCGCTTTCGCTTAACGGGGGGCGAACCATTGTTGCGTCCGGGGGTGGTAGATTTGGTAGGAAAAATTGCCTCCCTCCCCCAAACTCAAGACCTTTCAATGACAACGAATGGTTTTTTATTAGCGGGGATGGCGCAACAATTGTACGATGCGGGGTTACGCCGGGTAAATATTAGTTTGGACTCCTTGGACGCTGGGACTTTTGACCGAATTATTGGCAATCGCGGGCGTTCTCAATGGGCGAAAGTGTGGGATGGGATTCAAACCGCTTATAGAGTAGGGTTTGACCCTTTAAAACTAAACGTAGTAGTGATTCCTGGTGTAAATGACAGCGAAGTATTAGACTTAGCTGCTTTAACTATTGACAAGCAGTGGCACGTCCGGTTTATTGAATTTATGCCTATAGGTAACGATCGCCTATTTAACCAACAAGGCTGGGTATCTTCAGAGCAATTACGCAGCCGCATTAGCAATAAGTACGGTTTAACTACAGCGTTTGTAAGCGGTAACGGCCCGGCGGATGTATTTAAAATTCCTGACGCGAAAGGAACATTAGGGTTTATTAGTCAAATGTCTGAGTGTTTTTGCGATCGCTGCAATCGAATGCGTCTATCGGCGGATGGCTGGCTGCGTCCGTGTTTGTTGAATGAAAGCAATCAAATAGATTTAAAAACAGCTTTGCAAAGTGGTGTAAGTTTAGAGCGATTGCGGAGGCTTGTAGGCGAATTACTAGCGCTCAAACCAGAAATCAACTACAAAGCCAGAGTTTCCGGGACTACAGGCGCTTACAGCCGTACTATGTCGCAAATTGGCGGCTAGTTAGAATGTAATTTTTGAATAGCGGATGACTTTTACTGTATGGCTGTACTCGCTATCATAGAAATAATAATGTATGCCGACTACAGAACAGGCTCTTGCCTGTGTCAGAGCGTGCCAAATGCTCTCAAATGGTTATCAGCCTATCCATGTATTTAGGTATAATCAGACAACCAAAATAGTATTTATTCTGGCTGGCATAACTGAAAGCTTAGAGGTTTTGATTTTTGCTGATGGTCAATGGAGATTTAATAATGAAGCCTGACTTTAGCAAAATGACCCGTCAAGAATTAAGAAATTACATCTTAGCTCACCGAGAAGATGACGATGCAATCGAAGCTTTAATTAAATTGGGTAATCCTCATAGCCCTAAATATCCTTTTCCCAAAACGGAAGATGATTTTAGAGAAATGGAAGAAATACTCAAGCAAAAGTTAGCTAGTAAAGGAGAATCTGTGTAAGTACACCCAGAAAAAGCTCTGACCAATAATGAAACAAGAGCGATCGCGCGATTCTTTAGTTAGTATTTTGCTACCAATATCA
>JAPJOW010000249.1 GCA_030826005.1 Aliterella sp. RAGGC_92 | reverse complement strand
GGGCGGTGTTGAATAGCGATCGCGCCTGTAATTATATTAGGTGTCTTTTGTAATTCCTTGACTACGGTAGTAGGAAAAAACTTGAACTTGCCTTTACCTTTTTTTGCCGCATCTGTTAATAACTTAGATAATATTTCGTGACCGTCCTTCGGCAAAAAACAAGAATCGCTTACCCAACAGTCACCAGGGTTTAATTCGCCATATTTACGCTCGATGCGCGATCGCAATTCTAAATAACCGCGCGGATACAATAACTTTGCTCTTTGCGTTGGTCGTTCGTCTAAGGCGGAAGTTCCTTGAGCAGATATTTGTCCTCCTACCCAGTCGGTAATTTCTGTAAGACAAACTGTTTTACCACTAAGCAAGCCTTCATAGGCTGTAGCTACACCACTAAGCCCACCGCCAACCACTAATATTTCACATTCAACAGTTTGGTCAGCACTTCTAGGAGGAGTCGCTAAGGCAACGGGGGTAAAGAAAGTTGCAGCTAAAGTCAGACTAACAAGCGGAGCTTTCATACTACTCAAGTTTATTTAACGTAGAATGTTTAGATAGCCTTAGACGTTACCACCTCAAAAATGTTTATGGCAAGCTTTATTTAGTTATTTATTAGCGATCGCCCAAATTAACCTCTAATTGTGGCAATTAGTGCCGTTGCAGCGTTTTAGGGTCTTTGAGTTGCGATCGCAAGTTTTGCGCCGGGAATTTGTCTAACTCGATCCATCACTTTCACAACTTGACCGTGATTGACGGCTGCATCGGCATTAACAATCACTAAAGTTTCTCGATCGGATTTAATTAATTGCTGCACTTGGGTACTTAATGCTTCAATTTTGACGGTTTTGCGGTTGAGAGCTATAGTTCCTTGCTCGTCAATAGTAACTGTAATAGGTGTTGAAGGTTGAATTTTTGCACTAGATGCTTGGGGTAAATTTACTAACAATCCCTCCGAGCGAGTTAAAAATAGCGTTGACATAATAAAAAACGTCAAAATTGCAAAAATAACATCGATCATCGGTACGATATTTATTTGTGCTGGAATTTCTGGCTCATCGGGCAAACGCATATTTATTTCCTCTTTCCTAATTGCGACAGTATAGTAATTTTAGCTGACCGCCATACTCTCAAATTAAAACTATTTGCCGGATATAGCCACCGCGAACAGCGTAGAAAAAGATTATTGGCATTGCTAAATATAGATACGATCTTCCCTTTGCAGCAACCCCAGAAACTCCTCTTTACCACCTTGTCCCCTTGTCCTCTTTCATCCTTTAATTAAGCAACGCCAGATTATTTACACGCATTCTCTCGATCTGCTAAACTTTCGCTTGCAAAGACTTCAGCAACTCTGTATTTACTCCTGATTCGCGGGTCAGGGCAATTTTGCCAGTCCGGGCGATTTCTCTTAAACCAAACTTTTCTAATACCTGCACGATCGCTACCATCTTTCCGGGATCGCCTACTACTTCCAAAGTCAGCGAATCTTCAGCTACGTCTACTACTCGCGCCCGAAATATTTGCGCCAAGCCGACAATTTCCGAACGATTGGCGCTACTTGCATTCACCTTTATTAGCATCAATTCTCGTTCTACACAAGGAATTTCGGTAATATCTTGGACTTTTAGCACGTTTACGAGCTTGTATAGTTGCTTTGTCAACTGCTCGATAATTTGTTCGTCCCCCGGTACAACCATTGTAATTCGCGATATCCCCCCTTGTTCGGCTGCTCCTACGGCTAAACTTTCAATATTGAAGCCGCGCCGGGCAAATAAACCAGCAATCCGGGAAAGAACCCCAGCTTCATCTTCTACTAGAACTGATAATGTATGTTTCACGGCTATTTTGGCTTGATGTTATGCGATCGCGTACCGCCAGCAAAGCGATTAGCTTCTATTTCTCGCAGCACCGTTTTAGCACTTTATTCTAGCTCGATTGCGTCCTCTTGTTGTTGAATATGGCAAATTAAAGCTTCTCTCTTGGTATGGATGTACGTGGAGAACAATTTATGATTATTTAAAGTTGTATCTGTATAAAAAGAGAAAAATAACTATGGGTTGGTTAAAACGCCTGTTTGGGATGGAAAAACCTCAAAATGCTCCGTCCTACACTCCCCAACAGCAAGCTGCTCCTCAAGCGGCAGCTACCGAGTCGATTCCTCCCGAACGCATGGGACTTAGCGGCGAATACGACCAAAGCGGATTGGCTAAAAGAGTAGCGCTAGAATTTGATGAAGAACCAGATTTAGATGATATCGATACTATCTATGTAGCTCAAACTGGTAGCGTTGTAGTATTGAAAGGCAAAGCTCCCAATCAACAAGTCCTCAATAAAATGGTTTCTGTCGCGCAACGAGTTAATGGCGCAACGGAAGTAAATACCGACCAAGTAGAAATTAGCTAGAGTGTAAGGCGTTGATTGAGTAAAGGATGAAAGACAAGGAGATAAGGAGATAAGGGGACGCATAGGTTGCTGCAATCGTATCTAAATTCAGCAATGCCAAGCATAAGTAGCGGTTAAACCGCTACTTACCCAACTATTCAGGCAAGGCTCATTGCTGGTGCGGGCAGATTTTGTTGGACTTTGCGCCATGCTTGGGGTGGTGCGCCGTGATGCTGGCGAAATTGACGGGAAAAATGACAAGTATTTTGATAACCCAAGGCGTTAGCAATTTGTTCTACCGATTGATCGGTACTTTGCAGTAAAAAGCGCGCGGCTACCATGCGTCGCTCGACAATCCAGCGATTTACGGTATATCCTGTCTGACTACCTACTCGGTTGGTTAGGTACGCTGGCGAATAACCAACTGCTTGAGCAACATCGCATAAAGTAATCGGTTGATGGTAGTTGGCTTCGATAAATTTGAATACTTCTTGTAATTCAGGCGCAACGGGAAAAATTGATTTATTAGCGATCGCGTCTTTTGTCTTTTCGGTTACTGACGCAGACTTATTCGCATACCAAGAACGCAGACTTGCCCGCTTTTCTAACCGCACGGCGATCGCTTTTAATAATTCTTCGACCGTCGTTGGCTTCATGAGATAATCGTCAGCGCCTAATTCCATGCCTTTGCGTAATTCCGTTTTGCTGACACTTGCCGTTAAAAAAATAAACGAAGTAATTGCTGTAAGTGGGTTTTGACGTAGATTTGCCAGCACTCCGTAACCATCTAATTTGGGCATGGTAACGTCGCAAATTACTAAATCGGGTAAATGCTTTTGCACTTTGGCGATTCCATCTAAGCCATCTTCTGCACCATAGGTAGAAAAACCTTCCGCGTCTAAGCAGTCCATAAAGATGTTGCGGGTGCGTGCATCATCTTCAATTATTAAAATTTTTGCTGGTGATTGTTGAGTCATTGTTAATTACTTAGTGTGTTTGATGTTTTCTTTGCAGGCAATACAACGGTAAATGTGCTGCCCTTTCCAACTTCGCTAATTACTGAGATATGCCCGCCATGCACTTCTACAAGCATTTTCACCATTGCAAGTCCCAGCCCCGTACCGGGCAAATCCCCTACATTGCTGGCGCGATGAAATGGCTCGAATAGTTTAGGGCGATCGCGCTCTGGAATGCCAATTCCGCAATCGGTAACTTGAAACTCGACTGTTTCTCCCACGCCAGCAATTTCAAATTTGACAGTGCTGGCTTTGGGCGAATACTTAATTGCGTTCGAGAGTAAGTTCGTAATAATTGGCTCTAGCAACTTTTTGTCTAAGTAAACTAGGCGATCGCAATTATTTATAAAAGCAATCTGTTTTTGATTGCTACTTGCTAACTGCATTTGTACGACCAAATCGCGGCAAAATCCCTCAATATCGAGTTCTTTAGGCTCAAAGTTTAGCTTTGCTGCTTCTAGCTTGCCAAAGTTTAGGATTTCATCTAGTAATAAGCCAATTTGCTCTACAGCTACTTGAATGTGTCCTAGATAAGGCAATTGTTTGTCTTCTGTCCATTTGTGGACGTGACGTTTGAGTAAGTCTGCGGAGAAGGAAACAATATTTAGGGGAGTGCGAAACTGATGGCATAACATCGAGACAAAGCGCTCTTTTAGTTCGCTTAGTTGTTTTGCTTGCTCTAAGGCTTGGCGTACTTCTGCTTCAGCATTTTTATGTTCTGTAATATCGATTGCAGTGACAAGCTCCGCAGGCGAACCACCAAATTCAAGTATCCCCACCGAGCAAGCTAAATAGCGCCAGTCGCCACTTTTAGTTATCAGTTTTATTTCTTGGTATTGAGGGTTGTCCTTCGACTGGGCTTTAGACGTTTTTTCGCTAATTAGTTGCGATAAATTAAATTCAAGGCTTAGTAGTTCTGCTTGCGTATATCCGGCGAGCGCTGTCATTGCCGAATTTGCGTAACGCAGATGAGAATCTTGAATTATAAAAATAATTGCTTCGGTTTTCTCAGCTAAGGTACTGAGTTCTATTTGATTGTATTTTAATACTTCTTTGGTTAGTTTAAATTCGCTAATATCCCAAATACTCCAGACTCTGCCAATAATTTTTCCATCTAACAGTTGTGCCTTGGAGTGGTGAGCAAAAGTCCTCCCATCAATTAATTCTATGATGTCGTAGCTTTCGTCTTCTGATTGAACTGGGGCTTCCCATATTGATTTGCGGAATGCTTCGGGATCTTTGACTTGGTTTTCAAAAAACTTTTGGCTGCGGGGGCATTTTTTGGAAAGAATTACCCCTTGGGGAACTTGCCACATTTCGACGAATTTTTGATTGTAGCTAAGAATTTCCCCAGTAAAACTTAGGGCAACAATTCCGTTTGCTGTTGATTCTAAGGTAGATTGCAGCAATGCTAGGGAAGTTTCGAGTTGATTTTCTGTTTGTTTCAGTTGCGAAACTTCTTGGAGTAGATACTGATTTGTTTCTAGTAGCTTTGTCGTACATTCTTGTACTGTCGAAGCTAAACCTGTTTTGGGCTGTCTTTTAGCAAATATACAGCAAAATCCCTCATTTTCTGCTTCTGCATAGTTAATGACCGCTTCTACAGGAATCATTTGACCGCTTTTTGTCTGATACCGAGTAGTTAAATTTAGGCTACCTTTTTGCTGTAAGATTTGCCAATATTTTGACCACTTAGCGATCGCAAGTTCTGGCTCTATATCCGCTAAGGTTCTTGACAGCAATTCGTCGTGCGAATACTCGGTTAAGTTGCAAATTGTCTTGTTTACATAAAGAATTTCTCCTTCTGCTCCCACGCAAAAAATAGCATCTGGTGCTTTGTCTACAAGTGCTTTTGTAAATTGCGATGACGTTATTTTTGGTTGGCTTAAAAGCTTTGTTGAGTTAGAGCGAACTGATATGTAGTTGTTGCTCACAGTTCTATTTACTCCTTATTACTACTTCAACGGACGAGCTATACTTTTGTTTTTCCTCGACTTGTTTTACCCAACTCTTTAAGTAGCTTAACAAAGCTTTATGTTTCTCGAACTCACGCTTGGTGTGAGATGTGTCTAAGATATGTACAACTTAAAATCATTGTAGATTACTCAAAACAGTATAGTTTTTAACGATTTCCCAAAAAACTTGTCAATAAGTCTGCCGATAGATTGAACGATTGATTAGCAAAGTTGATAAAGGTGCGATCGCAGTTTTTGCAAGCCTCTCTAGTTTTTTTGATTTGAACTAGCACTGTTGATAAAACCTAAATACAAAGTATAGTTTGCTACTAATAGTTTATTTAAAACGAGTATTTTTTTGTAAACTAATATTCGATTTGTTTTCGATTAAATCTATTCAAAGTCGATAAGCCGAACTGTTTTTAATCTACTGGCGCAACTCCCTAAAAGTAAATATAGCTCTAAGCGAAAACTTTCAATATTCTAAGCAAAAAAGTAATAAAAAATACATCTTGGGCAGAAAAAGGCAAACTTTTATCCACGCAAGCGTTAAATCCTTGATATCTCGATCTTAACAACAACTTGTGTAATAAAAAATACAAATTACTTTAGTTCAAAATAAATTGCTTTTTTAAAGTAACTATCAAAAGGTATAGATT
>JAPJOW010000011.1:8642-32248 GCA_030826005.1 Aliterella sp. RAGGC_92 | reverse complement strand
TTGCAGCACATTGAGAACTTTAGGAGTAATGTATAAAAATTTAAAAATGTACGAGGAAGCTTTAGATTGCTATCAGCGCTCGTTAAAAGTTAGTAGGCAATTGAAAGTTTATTTGAATGAAATTGAAATTCTTGAAAGTATTGGAGAAATGTTTTTTGAACTAGCACAATATTCTCAAGCTTTAGATTATTATCAGCAAGCATTATTTGTTGCAGCAAAAGTTAATGCTCGCGATAGGGAAGCAAAGATTATCCAAATTATCAGCGAACTAAATTCAAGAATAAACATTTTACAAAAGCCTTAACTAAAAAAGCCCGAAAAAATAAATTATATCCTGCCAACAGTCCAATAACTCTGCTTTAATCAATAAAGATTGCCCCGCTAGTTTTTAACTTTTGGCGTTGCTTATTAGTAATACCAATTCCTACACCAAAATTGCAATTTTTTACTATTGCATTATGCCAGAGAGTTTCGTTTAAAGTAGCGCCTTGTAAATTAACATCGCTCAAGTTTGCATTATTAAAACTAGCAAATATTAAATCTGCATCAACTAAGCTACTATTACTTAAATTTGCGTCAGATAAATTGCCGCGAATAAAGTTTACACCATCCAAAACCAAATTCGCTAAATCCGCACCTTGTAAGTTAGGAAACTTAGCTTTACTAGGATTAATAAAAAAACGCATTACGCAGGCTATATTAGCTTCTGTAAGAGGCATAATACTTAAAAAGTCTGCATAACGAGCTAATCCGATTTCTTTAAGCACTAGCAAACGTTTTTGGGGTGGCTTTTCTAAAAAGTCTGTGCTAATTTGATAAAGATTTTGAGTTAGCATTTATCTAATATTCAACTCGCTGCTAATAAATTAAATTCCGCTTCCGCCGTTGCTAAGTGTTTGATAAGCGTAGATTTTGGCAAGGCTATTTGCAAGTGTTCCCAAGGTAATATTTGCTCAATAGACCACGTTTTATAAACATAAAACTCCATAGCAGGAATTTGACCTCGTAACTCCTTAAAAGCACGACGATAACTACCTAAAGAATCTCCATAATGCCGCGTTAATTCTAGCAAATAAGACAATCGGCGATCGCCTCTAGATAATAATGCCTGAATAACCGACCAATTATAGCTCTCTGGGCGAAAATCTATACCTTGGGGTTTCAACTGTTTTTGTAATAATTGCAAACGTTTCTCCGCTTGAGGATTGACACCAAACCACTGAAAAGGCGTATGAGCTTTTGGTACAAACGTGCTGCATCCCAAAGTTAAACGCAAGCCGGGAACAGCTTTTTTAATCGCCCTCATCATCCCTACAGTTTGTTCGACATCCTCTAATTCTTCCCCAGGTACGCCCACCATTCCGTACAATTTCAAAGCGCTTAATCCGCCTGCTTTCGCATTAATTGCGGCGGTGATAATTTCATCGTTATTTAGTTTTTTATTAATAATTTGGCGAATACGAGGAGATCCACTCTCTACTGCAATTGTAAGCGATCGCGTATCTCGTTTTGCTAGAGTTTGGGCTAACTTTTGCGTAACAGTATTTGTACGCACCGAAGCAATGCTTAAACGCACATTGTCGTATTGCGGTTTACTTAAGTAATCGAGCAAAGTCTCAAATTCTGGATGTTGAGTAACCGAAGCGCCAAGCAAGCCTAATCTATCAGTTACCGCCAATCCGCGCTCAATGGCGGGAATTAAAGAAGATTCTAAACTTGCAGTCCGAAAAGGCAAAGTTAGGTAACTTGCAAGGCAAAAACGGCACATTTCGGGACAACTCCGCACCACTTCCACCATGTAAATATTTTCCCAAGCGGCTTTTTCGGTAACTACCGTTGAAGCCGATAAAACATTACCTCGATAAGTTTGTTTATCTACATAGCTTGGAATAGCATTTGTAACAGGTTGAATTGACTCAATATCGCCTGTTTGTTCGCTATAAGTCACCTCATACAAGCTGGGAACATACACACCTGGTATTTGAGCTAGGTGAATTAATTGCGTCTTTTTATCGGCGTTTCTAACTTGCTTGTATGCGTCTAAAAAGTTACCTAGCAAATTTTCGCCATCACCTAACAAAATAATGTCAAAAAAATCTGCAAAAGGTTCGGGATTGGCACTAAATACCGTACCCCCGCCAAAAACCAAAGGATGATTTTCATCTCGATTAGTTGCTCTAACTGGAATTTGGAGAGATTCTAGCAAATTGAGAATATTAACGTAATCTAGCTCCCAAGAGCAAGAAAAACCAACTAATTCCGGCGTTCGAGGTAATTGTTCGCGGACATCAGTAAATAAACGACTAACTGCTACATCCGAACGCATTGCCAAAGTAGCCCATACTACTTGATAGCCTAAGCTCGTAATGCCTACCGTGTATTCGTTGGGAAAGGCAAAAATAGTTTCAATAGCGTCGGTGTCAGGAGTAGCAGGAGTAAATAGCAGTCTTTCCGCAGCAAAAGCAGTCACAATAGTTTTTTTAATTAGATATCACTTATATTTAATTTTAAGCCATACAATTATTATGTTGAAAATCAAAGTAAATAAATTAGCCAAAATAATTGGCAAAGCGTTGAGATAAAGACCATAAATTAGCCAAAGAAAGATACCCGTATTAAAAATAATTAGGGTATTAAAAGAAATATCTTTAGCCGATTTAGTTTGCCAAATTTTAAATAATTGAGGCAAAAAAGCCAGAGTTGTAAGCGTACCTGCAACTAATCCTAAAATTGTAATTGAATCCATTTAAAAAGTTGCAACTATTTCTAATCGTAAAACTTACAAGCTAGGTCAAATGCCGCTCTCGTAATTAATTTTAAGGTAACACTTTGCATTGCCCGTAATGCCGCAATAAATGATCGCATAATACTAATGCTACCATCGCCTCCACCATCGGCACGGCTCTAGGAAGTACGCAGGGGTCATGTCTTCCTTTACCTTTTAGCATCATTTCTTCGCCTTCTTTATTTACCGTGCGCTGCTCTTTACGAATAGTCGCTGTCGGCTTAAAAGCTACGCGCAAAATAATATTTTCACCGTTAGAAATGCCACCTTGAACGCCACCAGAGCGATTAGTTACCGTGCGAATTTCCCCATTTTCGTTAGTATAAAACTCGTCATTGTGTTCGCTACCATTTAGCAGCGTTCCCGCAAAACCCGAACCAATTTCAAAACCTTTCGTTGCGGGGAGAGACATTACACCCTTGGCAATATCTGCCTCTATCCTATCAAACACTGGCGAACCCAAACCTTTTGGCACGTGCCGAGCAACGCATTCAATTACCCCTCCCACAGAATCGCCTTGTCTTCCCACTTGCTCGATTAATTCAATCATCCGCTCGGCAGATTCTGCATCAGGACAGCGTACAATGTTACTTTCAACTTGCTCAAAAGTTACCGCGCTAGGATCGATTACTGCTTCTAAATCTTTGATGCGTTTAACGTAGCCAACAATTTCTACCTTAGCCACTGTAGCAAGAATTTTTTTAGCAATCGCACCTGCGGCTACTCGTCCAATAGTTTCCCGCGCTGACGAACGCCCCCCGCCTTGCCAATTGCGGATTCCATACTTAGCATCGTAAGTAGCATCGGCGTGAGAGGGACGATAGGATTGTGCCATCTCATCATAATCTTGAGGGCGAGTGTCCTTGTTTCGCACTAAAATAGCGATCGGTGTACCTAAAGTTTTGCCTTCAAATATCCCCGAAAGAATCTCGCAAGTATCGGCTTCTTTACGCGGTGTCGTAATTTTACTTTGCCCCGGTCGCCTACGGTCTAATTCCTTTTGAATTTCCTCGGCGGTAATTTCTAAGCGTGGCGGACAACCATCAATAGTAACTCCCACACCGCCGCCGTGAGACTCACCAAAAGTAGTGACCCGAAACAAATGCCCAAAAGTATTACCCATGATGCGTCTTTAAGATAGCCTAATGTTTTCTAGCATAAACAAGTTGCAACTCAAAAGTAAAAAGTCATAAATTTTGGTCTAAAACTACGCCTTTAATTGCATAAATTTAGATAAAAATTAAGCAACAGCGATAAACCCCATGCAAATTACTCAGTGTTTTCATACCGCCTTACTCGTCACGGACTTACAAAAAGCCGAAAATTTTTACAGCAATATTCTCGGTTTAACCAAAATCGACCGCCCTCTCAATTATCCCGGTACGTGGTATCAAATCGGTAACTTTCAACTCCACTTAATCGTTGACGCTTCAAGTTCAACAGACTTACACAATTGCGACAAATGGGGACGCAACCCCCACCTCGCTCTTGCAGTTACAGACTTAGCAGCAGCCAAAACTCAACTAATCGCGCAAAATTGCCCTATTCAATCTAGCGCTTCTGGTAGAGCCGCTTTATTTACCAAAGATCCAGACAACAATATTATCGAACTTACTCAAAGCTAAAAAATTTTCGCGCGGTACGGTTGGTCAATGAAAATTATCGCCTACACTTACACAAACCCCTTGCTAGAACCCCCGCCAGAGCCGAATTTATGGGGATGGGAACTAGATAAATTGTACCAAGACCTAGGAGGGCGGAGTCAACTGCAACAACTACTGCGCGAGGCTAAAACCGCAACAGCCAACTATCTTTTAATTCGCCGCATCGAAGAACTAGGCGACTCAATCTTAGAAATTAACAATCGTTTAAGCGAACTATCAGCGCTCAATATCAAGCTAATTACCACCGAACAAGATATAACAACTACCCTGCAAACAGACTTATTGCAACTGCAACAACTTCAATACGAACAACGCAGCCGCAGCATCCGCACTGGACACGCCCGCAACCGTCTTAACGCCCTAACTCCGCCGGGTAAAGTTCCTTACGGCTACCGCAGAATTAAAGATCGTTACGCCATAGATCGCACTACCTCCCCAGTAGTCAAAGAGTTTTTCGATCGCTTTCTTCTCTACGGCTCTTTGCGGGGTGCGGTGCGCTATTTAGCCCAAAAATACGGCAAAAAAATCTCTGTCACCACCGGAAAACGTTGGTTAACTAATCCCGTCTATCGCGGCGATACCGCTTACCAAAACGGACAAATATTATCTGATACTCATCCGCCAATTATTTCTAGAGAAGAAGCCGCCCAAATCGATCGCTTGTTGCGCCGCAATCGTCGCTTACCACCGCGTACCGCCAGCGCCAACCGTTCTTTAGCGGGGTTAGTTACTTGCGCCTCTTGCTCGTCACCCATGACCGTTGTTAGCGTTACTAAGCCCCGCAAACAAAGCGAATATCTCTACTTGCGCCCGAATAATTGCCCCCATCTCCCCAAGTGTCGCTCTTTAGCTTACGAAGAAGTATTGCAACAAACAATTCAAACTATTTGCCGCGATTTACCTTTAGCTGTAAGTGGCGCGAACTTTTCTCAATTAGATGGGGTAAAAACTACTTGGTTAGCTCAAATTGAGACAAAGCAAAAAATCCTGACTCAAATTCCAGATTTGATCGATAATGGCATCTTAGACTTGGAAACGGCGACTTTACGCACTTACAACCTCCGCACCGAAATTTCTCAATTACAAGGAAAATTAGCAACTTTACCCCCCGTCAATTTGCGATCGGTTGCTCAATTAGTCTCTATTCCTCAGTTTTGGCTCGATTTATCAGAATCGGAAAGGCGCTTTTACTTTAGAGAGTTTATTCGGCAAATTGAAGTAATACGCGAAGATAAAAGTTGGCAACTACAAATTGTGTTTATTTTCTAGCAGTCGCTTTTAACTATCGCATGGCTCGTTTATATTATAAAAATTTCCCTCAAAGACATTTATTCGATTGGTTGTGGGTGTTTGGGTTACTACTCGCCGCCCTCTTATTATTTACGATTAATTTGGGCGGAGTGTCTTTGCGAGATTGGGACGAAGGTACAGTAGCGGGAGTGGCGCGAGAAATTTCCCGCCATTCCATCGCTTCCCTAGCTTGGCTTTATCCTACTTTGAACGGCGAACCCTACCTCAATAAACCGCCGTTAATACATTGGCTAATTGCTTTGGCTTATCGCCTTGGTGGGGTAAATGAATGGACTTCGCGCCTACCTGGGGCAATTTTGACGGCGCTATCTGTACCGCTACTTTACAGTATCGGTCGAGAAATATTCCCGCAAAGAACAACTGCTATTTTTGCGAGTTTAGTTTATTTAACAATGCTACCGATGGTACGTCACGGACGACTAGCAATGTTGGATGGCGCGATAGTTAGTTTTTTTATTTTTACAATTTGGTGCGTACTGCGGAGTCGGCGGAATTTGCGTTACTGCTTAGGTGTAGGCGTTGGGTTAGGGCTTATTTGCTTTACTAAAGGGCTGATGATTTGCTTATTATTAGCTGCGATCGCTTTATTATTTCTCTACTGGGATACTCCGCGCTTACTTACCCATTGGTATTTGTGGTTGGGAATATTCATTGGTACTGCTCCGGTTTTTAGTTGGTATACTGCTCAATGGTTACATTACGGTAACTTTTTTACTCAAACTGCGATTGTCGATCAGTCTTTGAGTCGGATTTGGCAAGGGGTAGACGGTCGCACACAGCCACTTTGGTATTATTTACTAGAAATTGTTAAGTATTCCTTTCCCTGGCTGCTATTTTTACCCCAAGGTTTTCGTTTTGCTTGGCTTAATAGCAATATTAGTTACTCCAAGCTTATTGTTGTTTGGCTAGGGGTTTACATCCTAGCAATTTCTATAATGACAACTAAATTGCCTTGGTACGTTTTACCTATTTACCCAGCTTTTGCTTTAGCTGTAGGAGTTCAGCTAACCCAAATTTGGCATAAACCACACTTTAATTATTCCCGCCGCGCGATCGCTATACTTACACTATTAGCGCTACTCGGTTGGGGTGGGAGTTTGTACTTTAGCCCCTTAAGCCCCAATCGAGACTTACAGTTACAGTTAATCTCTACTTGCGTAGCGCTAACGATGACCGTTACCGCAATTTTAGCCCAAAAACGCGATCGCCAATTTATTGTAGTTTTGCTTTGGGGTTGCTATCTTTCCCTAGGTTTATTTGTAACTTCTCGTCATTGGGTGTGGGAATTAGCCGAAGCTTACCCCGTAAAACCTGTAGCTGCTTTAATTGAAAGCAATACACCTAAACATCAAAAAATTTATACTTCTTTCCCTTATCATCGACCCTCATTGGACTTTTATAGCGATCGCCAAGTTATCCCTGCTAGTAACGACCAATTACAACGATACTGGCAACAACCAAAACCCTACTTTCTTGTCGATGGGGATACTCTTAAAAGCCTCCGCTTAAAATCAGTTCAACAACTGGGGACAAAGGAAGGTTGGACTTTAATTAAGCCTCAAGGCAGAAGACAATAGCTAAAAACTGTTTTCTGCCTGCATTCTTATAACTTAGGTTGGTTGTTAATGTCGTTCATTTTTTCTACAACTTGACTTGTTGGATTCTGTTGGCGGTTGACGCTTTCTATCGTAAAAACACTAGCACCCACAATTAGCACGCCTATAGCAACATACATAAATGGCAGCTTAATTGAACTCAAATCGCGTATAATTCTTGCCCAAGGGCTGCTTTGACGGCGCAGCAGTTGAGCTACTAGCACTTGTTTACCACTAAAAGGATCGCGGACGTAATGACCGCTCCAAGTTACTACTAACTTTTCTTGGCATGAATTGCAAGTAAACAATCCCTTGCACATCTTAACCAACTTAAAGTTACTCCGTCTTTGACAAATTGGGCAAGTAATATAATGATTACCAAATGTGTGAGTGTTCATACGTCAACCTAGTTTACGTGAGTCGCTTTGCTCCAACAGAATAAATCCGAGCGTCCTTACTTAAAAGTATTGCCCTTTTTGCTATAGATAGCGCTTTTGAGTTAAATTCGACAACGCGCGATCGCGCGCTTTAGTTACTTGTAACCTATGATTTAGCTAATCGGTCGCTTGACACGCGATCGCAACGACGCGCCAGCTAGATGATCTACAATACGATCGTTGCTCAAAGCTTTTTCTAGTTTAAACACTCTTTGCCAGTAATATCTGGCATTTATAGTGCGATCGCCAATTCTCTCAACCGCCTCAAAAGCTTACTTATGATACGGCTAGGCAAGATCGTTAATCCTTGCATCGGCAACAAAAATTAAAGATTTTAAAAATAGAGGAGCGCAAAAATAATCGTACCCTAGTGCCTTTGCTATACAAATATTGCATTAGACCTATGCAATGTTTGTATAACAATTAAGTATTGTCATGGACTTTAGACGAGTTAAAAAATATCAATCCATGATTTCATTGTGGCTAAAACTTGGGGACAACTTTTGCCTAAAAGGGTAGATGGGAAATTAGTATAGTTACTCGGTCGTAAAAAAGCAGGGCGGTTGCTAAAGATAATAAACAGCTTTTTGACCTCCTAGGGTAGCTTTGCAGCAACAAATAATGCTCCAAATCATTACCTATTGCTACTTTCTCTAGTAGAAGCATTACCTTTAGTGGTAAATCCCAGATATTTTTGATTGCTACGGAGGAGTTGAGGTTAAGATTTGATGGCATCTTTACTCCTCGTTTTTAGCTTATTAAGCGGTCGCTTCCGTATCTTCTTCTCGATCTACCTGCTGTAAACGAATATGCTTGCGCCCTAAAGTTATTTTAAACTCGTCTCCTGGCTCTAAGCCCATCTGTTTTGTATAAGCTGAACCTATCAATAAATTTTGATTTCTCTGGACGCTAATTTTATAGCTGGCGCTACGTCCTCCCCGTCCGTCGGAATTACTGTTACTGTCTAATTCTATGCCTTCCGCATCAATTAGAGCATTAAGAAACTTCATCATGTTGACCCGCTCAACACCATTTTTGGTAACAGTGTAGTAGCCACACTCCTTAGCTTTTTCTTCTTTGCTAATGTTCTCTAGCTCTTTGACTTTATCAAGAAGTTCTTGCCCAGTTAATGGCTCTACTTTTTTCTTTTTATTCATCGACTTAAGGGAGGAAACTAATGGTTTAATTTTTGGGTTACGTCTTATTTTAGCTAATAAGAGCTTTAAAGTAATAGATTTTGCGGCTTAATCCAGCAAAAACAAGCAAAATGCTGCGCTTGAATATAGCAAATCTTAGATTTTTTTACCTTGACTCTTATCCAAACTTTTGCAAAACTGACTTTCGCCAAAACAATGATATTACTTAGCTATACATTAACTTAAGGAATTATACTACACTAATTTTAATTGTAAAATGATAATATTTATGAGATTTTAATAAATAGATTAATTGTGAATAGGGACAGTAATTGCCAACAATAACAATAACTTCATAATATTAGATATATTTTATGGTAAGTAGCGATCGCCCAATATCAATAGGTTGAATTTCTCAGGAAAGTTAAGTGAATTGCCAAACTGAGGAAAACAACTTTACGCGGTAGCTCTAAAATAAAAACAGTAAACAATCCGAGTTACAACGAAAAAAGCGCAAAATAAAGCAGAAAACCAAAAATAAGCCTAAAATCTTGGCTTCTGTAATTTTTTTTAAATAGCAGCAAGCAAAAAACTGCACTTTGTGGGGCGGACGGGAATTTAACATGATAAGTTTAATTACGTCTATCTGCTGAAGGGAATTTTGGTTGGATAGCCAGGGGAAAAGCAATAAGTAAGCCAAAGCAAAGCGATCGCGCGTTCAATATTTAGCTATTAAATGAAATTAACAACTCGCGGACACTACAGCGTCAAGGCATTACTTGATTTGAGCTTGCAACCATCCACCGAGCCTATCGCCGTAAAAATAATTGCTTCGCGGCAAAATATTCCCGCCCCTTATTTAGAAAAATTGTTAATAGAGATGCGGCGCGCGGGCTTAGTGCAATCCGTGCGTGGATCGGCAGGGGGTTATAAATTAGCCAAAGCCCCAGACAAAATTTCTTTGGGACAAATTCTAGCGGCGGTAGGCGAAACAATTGAACCCTTACCCCATCACAGTCCTACCGCCGCGCAAGCGGAAGATTGGGTAACATTTACTTTATGGCAAAGATTGCATCAAAAACTCTCAGAAGCATTGTATGCTATAACTCTTGCCGATCTTTATTACGATGCCCGCAGTTGGCAAGCTGCTCAAGGAGAATCGGCAAGTTTTGTAGTTTAGTAGGTAGAGGATAGGGGGACTAGATAAAAGCATGGTTTACAAAACCATCCACTTTGAGAATAAGGGGACAAGGGGACAAAGCTTTTAAATCTCCCCATCTCCTAGTTTCCCAACTCACCCCATCTCCTAGTCTCCCAACTCACCCCATCTCTCCTTGTCTTCCATTACCATTCTCATTGTTGCTGCTGTTTTAGATTACCTGATTGCCGATCCTTGGAATTGGTTGCATCCAGTGCAGGTTATGGGTTGGGTAATAAATCGCTTTACGCAATTAGTTGGATTTAAACATCCCCCTGTACTACAACGCTTATACGGGATATTTTTAGGACTATTGCTAATAATTGGTAGTGGCGTATTTGGTTGGGCGATTTCTTATGGCTCAAATTTGATTCATCCCCTGTTTGGCATTGTCACTCAAAGTATTTTGTTAGCTAGTTGCTTTGCACTAAAAAGTTTAAGACAAGCAGCAGAAACCGTTTTACAAATACTCGCCACAGGTAACTTAGAACAAGCTCGAAAAAGTTTGAGCCTTTATGTGGGTAGAGATACTCAAAACTTGACCGAGCCAGAAATCTTACGCGCGGTGATGGAAACTGTAACTGAAAATGCCACTGATGGAGTGATGTCCCCGTTATTTTATGCAATTATTGGGGCATTTACACCCCTTGGATGCGTTCCCTTCGCTTTAGCCTATAAAGCTGCTAGTACCTTAGATTCATCCGTTGGCTACCTTGAAGCACCTTATACTCATATAGGCTGGTTTAGCGCCAAACTAGAAGATTATCTTACTTGGCTTCCTTGTCGCTTAACGGTTATAACTTTGGCATTATTGTCTGGAAAACCTCAGCAAGTTTGGCTTATTTGCAGGCGAGATGCGAGTAAAGATGCAAGCCCCAATTCTGGCTGGAGCGAAAGCGCTTATGCGGCAATATTAGGCGTACAACTAGGTGGGGTAAATTGGTATCGCCAAGTCGCTAAACTTAAACCAACACTTGGAGACTTTATTTATCCAATTACAGCAACGCGGATTAGTCGAGCGTTGCAACTAACTGAGTACTGCTTTATAACTTGGCTTTTAATTGCGATCGCTTTGCTATTGGTAAATACTTAGATTATCCTACCTACCAAGCAAATAGGGATTATCTAACTATGGCGGCTAAAGTCGTTGAAATTTTATCCTCTGAAGAAATCCGGCGGACGATGACGCGCCTGGCTTCGCAAGTTATTGAAAGATCCCGCGATTTATCAAATTTGGCAATCTTAGGTATTTATACAAAAGGAGTAGTGTTAGCGGAAAATTTAGCTAAACAAATTGAAGTGCTAGAAGGTGTAACCGTACCTGTCGGAGCGTTAGATATTACTTTTTACCGGGACGACTTAGACCAAATTGGCGTTAGGACTCCAGCTAAAACCGATATTCCTTTTGATTTAACGGGAAAAACAGTTTTGCTTGTAGATGATGTTATTTATAAAGGGCGGACAATTCGCGCCGCTTTAAATGCTGTAAATGAGTATGGTAGACCTGCAACTATTTGGTTAGCGGTACTCGTCGATAGAGGTCACAGGGAATTACCCATTCACCCAGATTTTACCGGAAAAAAACTACCCACCGCTAAAGATGAAAAAGTGAAAGTGTACTTGCAGAACTTTGACGAGGGAGACAGAGTGGAATTAATTAGTAATTAGGGTTAATTTACCTAAAGTGTGGCAGTAGTTTTGCTTCCCGCGTCAAACTAGATAAAACCAATATTAATATTTTAGGTATGCAAACTCTCGAAAAGACTCACCCCAAACTGCAAGAATTAAAAACTCGCTTGGCGGAAGTAAACGACATTGAATCTGCCGCCTCCTTGCTTTACTGGGATCAAGCTACTTATATGCCTCCCGGCGGTGCGGCGGCGCGGGGGCGACAAATAGCGACTTTGAGACACATTGCTCATACCAAGTTTACTAGCCCCAAAATCGGACAACTCTTAGCAGACTTGCGCGACTACGAGGCGGAGTGCGATTATGACGGCGATGAAGCAAGTTTAATTCGGATTGCCCGCCACGACTACGATCGCTTAGTGAAAATTCCCCCAGATTTTACAGCAAGATTTTCGCAACATAGCGCCGAATGTTACGAAGCTTGGGCAAAAGCACGACCTGAAAATAACTTTAACGCGATCGCTCCTCATTTACAAAAAACCTTGGACTTTAGCCGGGAAATGGCTAACTATTTTCCTGGCTACGAGCATATCGCCGATCCTTTAATTGACGAGTCCGACTATGGTATGAATGCTCAATCGGTAAGAGTGTTATTTGCTCAACTGCGCGAACAATTAGTACCAATTGTTGCGGCTATTGCCTCCCAACAGCTTGCAGATGCTTCGTGTTTGCATCAACATTTTCCTGAAGCGGAGCAATTAGCTTTTAGCCTCAAAGTTATTCAACAGCTAGGCTACGACTTTAATAGAGGAAGACAAGATAAAACTTTGCACCCCTTTATGACTAAGTTTTCTACGGGAGATGTGCGTATTACTACCCGCGTGAGAGAAAATGACTTAAATGAAGGGTTATTTAGTACAATTCACGAAACTGGTCATGCTTTGTACGAGCAAGGTATTGCTCAAAGATTTGAAGCAACACCTCTAGCGGGTGGGACTTCTTCAGGAGTTCACGAAAGTCAATCGCGACTGTGGGAAAACTTAGTCGGACGCAGCCGTAATTTTTGGCAGTTTTTCTATCCGCAACTGCAAGATGCTTTTCCTCACCAGTTTCAATCAATACCCCTAGAAACTTTTTACCGTGCTATTAATAAAGTCGAGCGCAGTTTGATTCGCACCGATGCTGATGAAGTAACTTACAATCTGCACGTAATGATTCGCTTTGATTTGGAATTGGCTTTGCTAGAAGACAAGTTAGCGGTAAAAGACCTCCCCGCAGCTTGGAACGCTCGCTATCAGGCGGATTTAGGTATTACCCCCGCTAACGATACTAACGGCGTGTTGCAAGACGTGCATTGGTACGGTGGGATGGTAGGCGGAATGTTCCAGGGTTACACTCTAGGTAACTTAATGAGCGCTCAATTTTTTGAGGCGGCGCTTCAAGCTAATAGTGAAATTAAAAGCCAAATCGAAAGGGGTCATTTTTATTCGCTGCACGATTGGCTCAAACAAAATATCTACCAGCATGGACGAAAATATACGGCGGCGGAAGTTGTCGAAAGAGCTACAGGTAAACCTTTGAGCATTGACCCTTTTATTGGTTACATCAAACAAAAATTTGGTGAATTGTACGCCCTTTAATAAGTTGGAGTTAGAAATTCTCTAACTCTAACAACAATATTTCCCCGTATTTGCTTTTGCCTAGGCAAACAAAAAGCAAAACTCAGTAACATTGTGTAGATTGATTGGTTGATGGTCATTAATTGATTATAGGAGATAGTATGTCCGCAGAATTAATTCAAAATGCGATCGCTGAAGAAAAAAATGACTTGCGCTCATTTCTTAGCGAGTTGCGTCATCAAGAAAAGCGCTATTTGTTACGAAACGATATTTTAAATGCCTATAGCGAGTACTGTACCAAATACCAAAAGCCGCAAGAATATTATAATTCTTCTAATTTAGGCAAACTTATTTACTATACTCAAGAGATCATCCGCGAAGATGGCAATATTTGCCTAATTTTACGCTCAAAAATTGCTAGTCAAGAGGTATATAGACTAACAGAAGAATTGAACGTAGAGCAATTAAGCATTCAAGAACTGTTAGATGTACGCGATCGCTTTGTCAACCACTATCACCCCAACGAAGGCGACATATTAGAGCTAGATTTTCAGCCTTTTTATGATTACACCCCGACAATCCGCGATCCCAAAAATATTGGTAAAGGCGTACAATATCTCAATCGCTATTTATCTAGTAAACTTTTTCAAGATCCCAGGCAATGGCTAGAAAGCTTATTTGATTTCTTGCGCTTGCATAAATACGATAGCACTCAATTATTAATTAATAGCAGAATCCAATCTCAACAGCAGTTGTCTGAAAAAATCAAAAAAGCTTTAACTTTTGTAAGCGATCTCGATTTTGACGAACCCTACGAAAAGTTTCGTTTTGTATTGCAATTGATGGGATTTGAAGCTGGCTGGGGTAATACGGCGGGGCGCGTCAAAGAAACTTTAGAAATATTGGATCAATTAATTGATTCTCCCGATCACCAAACCTTAGAAGCTTTTATTTCTCGGATTCCAATGGTGTTTAGAATCGTGCTTGTTTCTCCTCATGGTTGGTTTGGTCAAGAGGGAGTTTTGGGACGACCAGATACCGGAGGTCAAGTAGTTTATGTCCTCGATCAAGCAAAAAGTTTAGAAAAACAATTGCAAGAAGATGTCACCCTAGCAGGACTAGATGGACTGGGAGTTATACCCAAAGTAATTATCTTAACTCGATTGATTCCTAATAGCGATGGCACGCTTTGCAACCAACGCTTAGAAAAAGTCCACGATACAGATAATGCCTGGATTTTGCGCGTACCTCTGCGGGAATTTAATCCCAACATGACGCAAAATTGGATCTCTCGTTTTGAGTTTTGGCCCTACTTAGAAACTTATGCGATAGATGCGGAAAGAGAATTGTTAGCAGAATTTAAAAGCGCGCCAGACCTAATTGTTGGCAATTATTCTGATGGTAACTTAGTCGCATTTTTATTAGCTCGTCGCTTGAAAGTAACCCAGTGTAATATTGCTCATGCTTTGGAAAAATCAAAGTATTTATTTAGTAATCTTTACTGGCAAGAACTAGATGATAAATATCATTTTTCTTTGCAGTTTACGGCAGATTTAATTGCAATGAATGCCGCTAATTTCATTATTAGCAGCACCTATCAAGAAATTGTCGGTACGCCAGACAGTATAGGACAATACGAATCGTACCAATGCTTTACAATGCCAGAGTTGTATCACGTCGTAAGTGGGGTGGAATTATTTAGTCCTAAGTTTAATGTCGTACCGCCAGGAGTGAATGAAAAAGCTTATTTTCCTTACTCGCGCACTGAAGAACGAGTAATTAGCGATCGCTATCAGCTAGAAGAATTACTTTTTACTTTAGAAGATCCTTCGCAAATATTTGGTAAGCTTGACGACCCAAATAAACGTCCAATCTTTTCTATGGCGCGGCTTGACCGAATTAAAAACATGACGGGATTAGCTGAATGTTTTGGCAAAAGCCCGCAGTTGCAAGAACATTGTAATTTAATTTTGGTTGCGGGTAAATTACGCGTGGAAGAATCGGGCGATAATGAAGAAAGAGACGAAATAGAAAAGCTTTACCGAATTATCGAACAATATAACTTGTATGGCAAAATTCGCTGGTTGGGAGTGCGTCTTTCTAAGTCTCAATCGGGAGAAATTTATCGAGTAATTGCCGACCATCAAGGTATATTTGTTCAACCAGCATTATTTGAAGCTTTTGGACTGACAATTTTGGAAGCAATGATTTCAGGACTGCCAACTTTTGCTACGCAATTTGGCGGGCCGTTAGAGATTATTCAAAACAAAGTTAATGGTTTTTACATTAACCCAACAAATTTAGAAGAAACTGCTGAAAGAATTGTTGATTTTGTAACTAAATGCAACCAAAACCCCAATTACTGGTATGAAATTTCGACAAGAGCTATTGACCGAGTTTACAGTACCTACACTTGGAAGATTCACACTACAAAGCTGCTAACTTTGGCGCGGATTTATGGGTTTTGGAATTTTAGTTCTAAAGAGAACCGCGAAGACTTATTGCGTTACATCGAGGCATTATTTTATTTAATTTATAAGCCAAGAGCGCAAGCACTATTAGCCCAGCACAGTCATCGTTAAAATTATTTGGAGGTGGGGAGCAAATAACTTGCTCCCAAAAATTGGATAATTGGAAAGCAAAAATATTTACGCATAAAGGTAAGTTTAAAGTGGTCAGCTTCTTTAAGGCTACTTTTCGGCGCAACCTCCCTTAGACTTAGAGTTATTGGCGGGTTTTGCTCAACTCCTCGCCCAATTGATAAAATTGCTGTTTGAGCTAACTAAAGCTAATCGCTTTTACGGACTAAAGAATTTTTATATGACCTCTGAGAACCAAAAATCAATAGAAGCACCTTTGTGGTTGAGGGTGTGGCGCGCCCAGCAAGAGAATTTTCAACTAATTTTTATTGCTTTGTGTTTGGCATTGTTAATCCGCGCTTTTATTGCCGAACCGCGCTATATTCCATCCGATTCTATGTTACCTACTTTGCATACAGGCGATCGCTTGGTTGTCGAAAAACTCTCCTATCGCTTTCACCCGCCAGAAACGGGGGATATTGTTGTTTTCCACACTCCCCTGCAATTACAAACGGCTTACGATAAAGAACAAGCTTTTATCAAGCGCGTAATTGCTACTCCCACTGAAACTGTAGGCGTTACTAATGGCAAAGTATATTTAAACAATCGTCCCCTCCAAGAAGACTACATTGCCGAACCTCCGGCTTATCGCTTGTTACCCCAGCAAGTTCCAGATGGTAGTGTTTTTGTTATGGGTGATAACCGCAACGATAGTAACGATTCTCATGTCTGGGGATTTTTACCGGAAGAAAATATTATCGGTCGAGCGAGGTTTCGTTTTTGGCCGCTTAGTCGCATCGGCTTTGTCTAAAACTGCAAGTAGTACATCAATTGGCTAATTAAAGCACCAGGGAGCGCAAGCCGCTTTTGAAAATCTACTAAGTTGCGGTACGCACCTTGCAAATCGCGATTTTGGACTATAAATTGAGCTAAAGGCGTATCGATAGCGGGAATTGCAAGTAGTTGCTCAACGGTAGCAGTATTTGGGCTAATAGGTGCAATTGTCACCGTTTCATCGTAGTAGCAAAACTTAAGTACCGGGACTAAAGGTTGCAAGTGCTGGACGGAAATACTCAAAGCTGCGGCAATATCTTCTACGCAGCAAAATTGTACTCCAGCTTGACATAGTTGTACTAAACTTCGCGCTTGATGAATAGATAGCCCAGGTAGCCGCAACCAATCATCTACCTGGGCTTTATTCACATCTATTTGGATGCCCAAAGAAGCCGCGATCGCAATTTCTGCCGTCGATTGCAGCCGATAATAAGGATCGTTTAATAGTTTATTACGTAAAGATTGAATGGAGGGTAGCCATTGCATGAGTTAGTCAATTTATAGATAATGCTCAAGCAATTTTATCTAACATTTGGCGGCGTTTTTGCTCGAACTCGTACTCCGAAATTAGCCCATCTTCGCGCAAGCCATCTAGCTGACGCAATGCTTCGGAAATTGTTTTAACATTATTTGGCGCTGTTACCATCGGCGGTGAATAATTTTGCCCTTCTTGGTTAAAGTTTGCGTCAAATTCTCTTTCATTTTGCAATAAATACCACACCCCCTCAATCGCACTAGCCGCGCGCGGTATGGGTGTCCACGATAAAAGCAAGTATACGACCCCCCAAATCGGCTGACCTAAATAAAACTTATGCCATCCTGCAATGGGGCTGATAGTTCCTGTTAAAGCTAAAACTGCGGCAATTTTTCGACTTCTTAACCGATCGCTCATTTTCCAGCAACTCTATATAGCAAGATAAGTTATATACATAAACCCGCCAATTAGTCAAGTGTAGAAATCTCGCCGATCGAGAGGTTCAAGTTAAACCTTAAGCCTAGACTAGAATGAAACTAAACGCCAAAGTACAAATATTTTGGGCGATCGCAGTTATCCAAAAGCGCTATGGGATTTTTTGACTCTGAGATAGTTCAACAAGAAGCCAAACAACTATTTGAAGAATACCAAGCTTTAGTAAAGCTGGGTAATAGTTACGGCAAATTCGATCGCGACGGGAAAAAGCTATTTATCGAGCAAATGGAAGCAATGATGGAGCGCTATCGAATTTTTATGAAGCGCTTTGAGCTATCAGAAGATTTCATGGCTCAGATGACAGTAGAACAGCTTAAAACTCAGCTAAATCAATTTGGCGTGACTCCTCAGCAAATGTTCGATCAGATGAATTTTACCTTAGAGCGAATGAAAGCGGAGTTAGAAAAAGGAATGTAGAGACGCTGCAATGCAATGTCTCCACGCTAATGCAACATTCCTACGTTCATCTAGGGCGATCGAAATCTGAAGGCGGACGGAAGTTTTGCACCGGCGAATCTTTTAATGCTTTAGTCATAAAGTCGCGCCAAATCGGAGCAACAAAAGTACCACCTGTAGAACCCTTCCCTAGGGGGCGATAGTTGTCATTTCCAACCCACACAGCCGTAGCTAGTTGTGGCACATAACCTACAAACCAAATGTCTCGCTCGGAAGATGTTGTTCCTGTCTTTCCGGCGGCGGGGCGACCAATTTGGGCAGCTTTTCCCGTACCATTAGTAATTACCCCTTGCATGACACTTGTTAGCGAAGCTGCGGCCCAAGGTTCTAAAACTAATTGAGGTTTAGGAGTATTATCTAACAAAACATTACCACTGCTATCAGTAACGCGGACAATCACCGTAGGCTCGGATTTCCAACCATAATTAGCAAGGGTAGCATAAGCATTTGCCATTTCTAGCGGGGTTACGCCAATTGCACCTAGAGGCAATGAAGTTACAGGCTCCATCGGGCTATTGATACCCAAAGTGCGGCAAGTTTCAATTACTTTATTCATTCCTACCGCCCGCCCGATTTTGATCGCTGGAATATTGCGCGATACTTCTAAAGCTTTACGAATCGACATCGCCCCGCCGAAAGAGCTATCGTAGTTTTTGGGATAGTAATAACCACTAGCTTCTCGATACCGGACGGGGGTATCGGAAACAATAGAATTAGGGGTATACTTACCCGTTGCAAATGCCGTGTAATAAACAAAAGGTTTAAACGCCGATCCGGGTTGCCGGATAGCTTGAATTGCCCTATTAAATTCGCTCTTTTTGGGATTTACACCACCTACTAATGCCTTCACAAAATGAGTGCGCGGATCGATCGCAACTAAAGCCATTTGATCGGCGCGGACACCTTGATTGCGGATTCGGCGATGCCAAGTAACGACAGTTTCTTCTGCCATTTTTTGCATTCTAGCGTCAACAGTAGTTTGTACCCGCATTCCACCTTTTAAAACTGCGTCGCGCCCAAAACGTTCGACTAACTCGCGAGAAGCGGCATTTGTAACGTAAGGACTCGCACTACCTTGAAACGATCTAATCGTACCAAGCTTAATTTTTTGGGCGCGGGCTTTGGTTTCTTCTTGGGGTGTAATCCATCCAAGGTCTCGCATCCGCCGCAATACGGTGTGCTGTTGTTCCGTTGCTTTTTTCATATCAACAAACGGACTGTATTCTTGAGGTGCTTTGATTAAACCTGCCATCATTGCCGATTCAGCCAAGGTTAAAGTGCCTGCGGATTTGTTAAAATAGCTGCGGGCAGCAGTTTGAGCGCCATAGTTATTGTGTCCCCAATAAATTTGATTGAGGTACATCTCCAAAATCTGATCTTTAGTCAAAATTTGTTCGATGCGAATTGCCAGCACTCCCTCGGCTAGTTTGCGGCTAAAGGTACGCTGACGCGAGAGAAAGACGTTTTTCATCAACTGCATAGTCAAGGTTGAACTGCCTTCTCTTACCGAACCTTGTTGATAGTTGACAACTAGCGCCCGTCCCACACTAATTGGGTTTATTCCTTTGTGGTAGTAAAAATTGCTATCCTCGATCGCAATTACGGCTCTTTTCAAGTCGGGGGAAATTTTATCGAGGGGTGTAACCTCGCGGTTAGCTTCGCCGTGAATACTCGCTAATAGTTTGCCCTTGATATCGTAAATGAAGCTAGTCTCCGAAGGAACGTAGGTGCGTAAAACTCTAACATCGGGCAAGTTACGGAAACTAATGGCTAAACCAACTAGCCCTCCTGCCGCGATCGCGCTCCCTAGCATTGTAATCGCCAGCAGCGTTCCCCCCGTTACTTTGGTAATATCTTTAACGAACTCAAAACTAGGACTAGAGCCTTTATTTTTTTTGTGGACAATACTAGATGACACAGTTATTTAACTTCCTCACTTAAATAATTTTTCTTCAGGATTTTTAATCGTACTGACAAAGGATTTTTTAATATTTGGGGAAAGAAATTTAATCGAGATTTCTTTGGGCAAGAGAGTTAATTTTTGCAATTATAGTAGTTTGACGAGCTAAAAATAGCACTAAGCACCTAGCGAACGTAACCAATGTAACTAAAAAAGCAGCAAATATTAAATTGGGGTTAAAAGAAAAGTTTACCTTAGAGTTAAAAAAACAATCTGGCTTACGGATGCAAAACACAGAAAACAACATTATTAATGCCGCTTCTCAGCTTTTTAGCACGAGCAATAGTTGGCTGCGTCGGGGAGTAAGTGAAATTTTTCCCGATCGCCTTGATAGCGATAACTCCCAAGAAAGCCTAGAAAAGCTTTTGGCAACTACCAATAGACCATTGCGCGTAAAATTGGGCATCGATCCAACAGGAACGGATATTCACCTCGGTCATAGTATCCCAGTACGGAAACTGCGGGCGTTTCAAGATGCTGGGCATACAGCAGTTTTGATTATTGGTGATTTTACCGCAAGAATTGGCGATCCGACAGGTAAATCAGAAGTACGCCGTCAGCTAACCGAGGAAATGGTAGCCCAAAATGCCCAATCGTATTTAGAGCAAGTCCGACCGATTTTAGATTTTGACACCCCAGGAAGGTTAGAAGTCCGTTACAACTCCGAGTGGTTGGCAAAACTAGATTTAGCAGAAATTTTAGGATTGCTGTCAACGATGACTGTAGGGCAGATGTTAGCAAAAGAAGGATTTAGCGATCGCTTTACCCAAGAAAATCCTATCTTTTTACACGAATTTCTCTACCCCTTGATGCAGGGGTACGACTCTGTAGCTATTGATGCGGATGTAGAATTAGGCGGTACAGATCAAAAATTTAATATCGCTGTCGGGCGCGACTTGCAAAAACATTTCGGCAAAACCCCCCAGTTTGGGTTATTACTGCCAATTTTAATAGGGACAGATGGCGTACAAAAAATGTCTAAGTCGCTGCAAAATTATGTGGGATTATCTGAAGATCCGCTATCAATGTATTCAAAGCTAGAAAAAACTCCTGATAGCCAGCTAGAGCAATACTTTGAGTTATTAACAGATTTAGAACCAGAACAACTGCCAGCAAATCCGCGCGATCGCCAAAAACTCCTAGCTCTTGATATTGTTACTCAATATCACGGTATAGAAGCAGCTAAACAAGCTCAAACAGCAGCTTTATCTTTAACTAGTGGTAATACAACCCAATCGGCTTCTGTCCCGGAGTTTTCCCTTGCCCAAATTCCGTTTCCCACCAAGTTAGCAAATATTCTTAGTGCCAGCAATTTATGTAAAAGTAATGGAGATGCGCGGCGGCAAATTCAGGGCGGCGCTATCCGCTTAGATGGAGAAAAAGTTGAGCAAGTCGATTTAGGTTTTGAAGATCCACATCCATTGTATGACAAGGTTTTACAGTTTGGCAAAACCAAGTTTATCCGCCTAGTACCGTAATCATTTAGTATGCCCTCATCGCAAATCATCGTTCCAATTGACGTAGCTACCGAAGCCGAAGCGATCGCGCTCATTGACAAGTTGCCAGAAGTTACTTTTTGGAAGGTGGGCTTAGAATTATTTGTTAGCACTGGCGCTAATGTTATAAAAATCCTCAAAGAGCGGCAAAAGAAGGTGTTTTTAGACCTCAAATTACACGATATTCCGAATACCGTCAAAGGAGCAAGCCGGGCGGCGGCGCGGTACGGCGTAGATTTACTCACTATTCATAGCACCTGCGGCACGGAAGCACTAACTTTAGCTCATGAAGCAATTCAACAAGGCGCTCAAGAAGCCGGGGTTGCACCAACTAAATTAATTGCCATTACCGTATTAACAAGCCTCTCATCGCGGCAGCTTGCCTTCGAGCTAAAAATTCCTTTAGAATTACCAGAATACGCCCTGCAAATGGCTTTAATGGCTCAAGAATCGGGGCTAGAAGGGGCAGTTTGTTCGCCGCAAGAAGTACAGCAACTTAAAGATAGTTGCGGCAAGAGTTTTTTGTTAGTTTGTCCAGGTGTCCGCCCAACGTGGGCAGAGTCAGGCGATCAAAAGCGCAGTATGACACCCGCCCAGGCGATCGCCAATGGAGCAGATTACTTAGTTATCGGTCGTCCAATTACGGCGGCGGATGACCCCCAAGTAGCATGGCAGCGTATTTGTGATGAAATACCAGCATGAGATTATTAGGGATTGTAGCTTGTACTTTATGGTTGATAAATTCTAGTGCTTATGCCCAAAATCCTTTACCTAACTGCCAAAACCAAGATTTAGAGACGCTAACAAATCAATTAGTTAAAGATTTACCCAGCTATACTAATCGCGTTAACCAAAAGTCGCGCCGTTTAAATCGGAGCGTAGATATTTACAGTTACGTGCTGATAGCTGGCAAAGCAGAATTTGCCCCCTTATCTCTGGGGCCTGGAGAGTATACGCCAACTTTACCTGTTGCCGAGCAGCCACAACAAGTATTTATCACCACTTTAGAGCGACAGTATACGAGTGGAAAGTTAGTTCAATTGCAACAATATCATTGGCTATTTATGACGAAAACCAATAGCGGTTGGCGATTGGCTTTTATGTTTTCGCGTACCGGGACTTACCCAAATAAACAACCACCCACGCCACCCAGAGAAAGCAGCAATGGTGCGATCGCTCAAGCGGTAAATACTTGGCTGCGAGACTGCCAAGCCGGGACTCTTAGAAATTAATTAGCGCGGTTCTTGCTAAACTCAAAGCAGCAATCCGTACTAAAAAATAGTTATGTCTGTTGCCAAAGACTTAGAAATTATCGAAAGTACCGCCGAAGATGTTATCTTTCCTCCAGGAGAATTAGATAGCGACGAGCCACCTTTGGAAACTGAATTACATTTGCGGCAAATTATTTTACTATTACAGTGCCTTGAACTGTGTTGGCAAGACCGGAACGATTTTTATGCCACAGGTAATTTAACTATTTACTACAGCCAACGGCGGCGTAAATCTGAGGACTTTCGCGGGCCAGATTTTTTTGTAGTTTTAGGGACAGAGCGCAGACCTCGTAGAAGTTGGGTAGTTTGGAATGAAGACGGCTTATATCCGAATGTAATTATCGAATTGTTATCGGAATCAACAGCTAAAGTAGATAGAGGCTTAAAAAAGCAGATTTATCAAGATACATTCCGCACTCCAGAATACTTTTGGTTCGATCCAGACAGTTTAGAATTTGCCGGATTTTGTTTACTTAATGGCACGTATCAGCCGATAGAACCAAACGCTCAAGGCTGGATGTGGAGTCAGCAGTTAGAATTATTTTTAGGCATTCACGAACAAAAGTTACGCTTTTTTACTGCTGTTGGGTCGTTAGTTCCAACACCTACAGAAGTGGCTCAACAACAAACTCAAGTGGCTCAACAACAAACTCAACGAGCAGAAAT
>JAPJOW010000011.1:0-8542 GCA_030826005.1 Aliterella sp. RAGGC_92 | reverse complement strand
AAGTGGCTCAACAACAAACTCAAGTGGCTCAACAACAAACTCAACGAGCAGAAATTTTAGCCGCCAAGCTGCGCGAATTAGGTATAGACCCAGATGCTCTATGAAAAAAGTGCGATCGCATTCTACCTAGAGCGATCGCACTTTTATACTATTCTTCAGGAAAAACCCACTTTGGCGGTTCGGTCATTTTTTTCCTCAACCTTTCTTCCGCTATTTCCAACATCCGATCTAAAGAAGTTTCTTGAATAAATTTTGCTGACTCTTGCTTGTATTCTAAGTTAGGGCATTTATCGCCTAGAACACAGCCATTAACGCAGGCGGTAGCACAGTCAATCGTATTTTCTGGCATATAAAAGTACGAAAAATTGTTGTATTGGTAACTGTTTTAAATTATAAAACTTCCACTTGTCGCTAGGATAAGTAGCGATAGGAATAGAGATGGTAAGTAGTGTTAGCAACTAATGAAACTATAGCGGCGATCGCAACGGCGGTTGTTCCCCAACAAGGTAGTGTGGGAATTGTGCGCCTATCGGGAAATACAGCGCTAGAAATTGCTCGACATATTTTTCATGCTCCAGGTTCGCAAACATGGGAATCCCACCGCATTATTTACGGCTACATTCGCCATCCCAAGACGCAGAAACTAATTGATGAAGCTTTGCTACTAATTATGCGTTCTCCCCGCTCCTATACCCGCGAGGATGTAGTTGAGTTTCACTGTCACGGGGGAATTATGGCGGTACAACAAGTATTGCAATTGTGTTTAGAAGCGGGCGCTAGGTTGGCGCAACCGGGAGAATTTACCCTTAGAGCATTTTTAAACGGGCGCTTAGATTTAACTCAAGCAGAAAGTATTAATGACTTAGTAGGGGCAAAATCTCCTCAAGCAGCACAGGCGGCTTTAATGGGATTAGAAGGGTTTTTGCGATCGCCTATTAGTCAATTACGCGCTAGTTGCTTAGATATTTTAGCGGAGATTGAAGCGCGGATTGATTTTGAGGAAGACTTGCCACCGCTCGATTTAGAGGATATTACAGGCAAAATTAGGCAATTATTAGACCAAGTAAGTGAAATCCTCGCAACGGCTGACCGAGGCGAACTCTTACGCAGTGGATTAAAGGTAGCGATAGTTGGTAGACCAAATGTAGGCAAGTCTAGCTTACTAAATGCGTGGAGCAAGTGCGATCGCGCGATCGTGACCGATTTACCCGGTACTACTCGTGACATAGTAGAGTCTCAGCTAGTTGTCGGCGGTATACCCGTGCAAGTATTAGATACCGCCGGAATCCGCGAGACAAGCGATAAAGTAGAAAAAATTGGCGTTGAAAGAAGTCTTACTAGCGCTCAAGGAGCGGATTTAGTTTTATTAACAATAGATGCTGCCGCCGGGTGGACAGAAGCGGACGCAGACATCTATACTTCTGTACAACATCGCCCGGTAATTTTGGTAATTAATAAAATCGACTTAGTAGCGACACAACCGCCGCTACCTGATGATATTAAAAGCATTGTACCAACGGCGGCGGCTCAAAACCGAGGAATTGAGGCATTAGAGCAAGCAATTTTGACCACCGTACAAATGGGTATCGTCCAATCTGCAAATATGGATTTGGCGATTAATCAAAGGCAAGCAGAAGCATTGACACGAGCAAAAATTTCGTTGCAACAAGTAATTGATGCCGCAAGTAATGCCTTACCCCTAGATTTTTGGACAATTGATTTAAGAGGCGCAATTCAAGCCCTAGGCGAAATTACCGGGGAAGAAGTAACAGAATCAGTGCTTGACCGGATTTTTAGCCGTTTTTGCATTGGAAAATAACTATAACAGTGTTTATTTAGCTTAGATTAAGGTACGCCTACAGGTTTCCATTCCGTATCCGCAGCTACGCGATCGGGATTCAGATAAGTGCTACTTACTAAATTAATTCCATCCATAAACCATACAGATGAATAGCCATCACTATTTCGCCACAAAATATCAGTTTTACCATCTCGATCGAAGTCGCCCGTACTTATAGCTCTCCAACTTGTATCTGTAACTGGGGTGAGATTAACCTCACTCATTAAATTAATACCATCCATCAACCAAATTTTAAGAGAACCATCATCGCGTTGCCAGAGAATATCGATTTTGCTATCTCGATCGAAGTCGCCAGTTGCTACAGGTTTCCAACTTGTATCTGCTACTTGGTTCGGATTAAGTTCGACTCCAGCAATTAAGTTCTCGCCATCCATTAACCAAATAGAGACAAAACCAGCATCGCTGCGCCATAAAATATCGACTTTACCATCTCGGTTAAAGTCTCCTGTACCGATAATTTTCCAGCTTGGATCGGACAATCGCCGGGGATTAAGATTAGTAATTCTAATTAACTTAGTACCATCCATCAGCCATAGAGAAAGAAAACCTGCATTGTTGCGCCACAAAATATCCGTACTGCCGTCGTTGTTAAAGTCGGCGGTACTTACAGGTTTCCAACTTTTACTACTTGCTTGGCTGGGATTTGTTTCCAAACTACGGACTAAATTCACTCCATCCATCACCCAAACAGCAAGGTATCCATCACGATGCCAAAGAATATCAGTTTTGCCATCGTTGTTAAAGTCTGCACCATTACTAGCATTAATGTACAGCGTAATATTGCCCGATTCACCATTGCTACCATCTACGGCAATTTGGTAAGTAGTACCAGCAACAGCATTAAAGATTACTGTACTTGTACGACTAGCGCTGCTATCGTCATTAGCAGCAACCTCGGTTGCACTCGCAACATCAGATCCAGTGTAAACGCCAAGTAAGGTATCGAAGTCGCTACCTCCGGTGGTAATTTGCACGTTGCCCGATTTTGGTGCAGTCCACGACCACCACACAGATTTACCGCCAGTCATCCCAACACTATCTACTTCGCCAGTTTCTTTAGTTGCATTCGTATTTTTCCCCGTCACCGAAACCAAACTACCATTAACGGGAATGGCACTGACAAAGTTATCATTTACTGGTTGAGGGATAACCGTTTCACTAGCTGCTAAAAGATTGAGACGCGGTTTAACTACACCATTTCGGGCATCGGCAATCGGCACGCCTGTAGTTGTTAGCCTACTAATAGTTTGGTCAATAGTATCGCCAGGAAAGAGCGATCGCAATACAGCCACCGCACCCGCTACATGAGGCGTGGCTTGAGATGTCCCACTTTGTTGAATACCTGCGGCATCAATCATAGCCCCCGGAGCAAGTAGAGTCAAAATCCTAGCACTATTAGAAAAGCAAGTAACTATATCTGCCGCCGTAAACTTATTTGAGCAGGTTTGCCAGTTAAGAGGGCCTAAATTAGAATCATATACTGCCCCCACAGAAACCGCCCCCGTAGCACAAGCAGGTTCGTTAATTCCAGTTGCAAAGCCATTATTGCCCGCAGCGACTACAGGGATAATGCCTACGGCTCTAGCTTCGGCAAAGGGCGCACTGTAGACATTATTAGAGCAAGCAGAAGTGTTATTTGTCGAACTACCCAAGCTCAAGTTGATCGCTACGATGTTGTAAGCTGACTTATTTTGAATCGACCAATTGATGGCAGCAATAATATCCGTATCTCGTCCACCTCTAGGACGAAAAACATCAAGAGCGGCAATTTGAGTACCAGGAGCTACACCTGCAATAATTCCCGCTACGTTAGTCCCATGACCATCATCATCTAATTTGTTATCGCCCGTAGCAAAGTCTTGGGCATAGACGACTTTACACCCAATTGGTTGAGCGGGAGAAGTGCAACCAAAAGCAGAGCGAGTATAGTCTACCCCTGTATCTAGCACTGCAACCGTAGTTCCGCTCCCGTTGCGACCTGCGGCAGCCACCGCAGGTTGACCGATTAAGGGTAAACTTTGAACTAGCGATCGCTGTCTTGTTTCATTTCTATAAACTCTAACGACATCAGCATTTGCCAGCAAGCGAATTAAAGCAGCTTTTGATTGGAAGCGCACGAAGGAGAGAGGTAAATGGCTATAGTCTTTAACTACTTGAATGCCACTTGTACCTACTTTAGATAAAATTTGCTGTTTTCTCTTGGCATACCATGCGACTTTGAAGGCTAATATTTGCGAGTTTTCTTGACTTAAGGCTTGTTGGCGGCGGAGACTTGCGGCTTCTTTTTGAATTTTGGTGTCGTCGTAAACAACAATTAGTTCTTGATTTTGACCCGCCTTTAAATTATCTAATAAGCCTGGTGGTGCTTTGGCGGCAGCTTGAGCCTCGGTAGTTGGAGGCGTTTGCTTTTGTTGCGCGCTGGCAGGTTTTGGCAATAAAACATTCCCGGCAATAGTTAAGTAAAAATAACAAAGCAAACTAGCAAGAAGCTGCAAATTTAGCTGCATAAACTTTCAAATTATATTTGTTAAGTTAATACATCTATCTAATGGTCAATTTTGAAAAAATGCTGAAAATATGTAGTAATTTTACAAATAGTTAAATCTCTAAGCGATCGCCCAATCCTAAAAGTTAAGGAGAAATAGAAGTGCGATCGCGCTTATGGCTACAATACAAAACCAAAAGGATAAATAAAATAATTCCGACTAAATACTTAATTACCGCGCTGACGTTGGGATTAGGAGAGAAAAAGCCCTCAATAGTACCAGCAATAACAAGCATTGGCACGATAGCAAATAACAACTGTGCTGCCTTAGAACCATAAAAACGCAAAGCATCCAAGCGGCGATACTTACCAGGAAACAAAATTGCTCTAGCAATTAGTAATCCCGCGCCGCCAGCAAAAAATATCGCAGGTAACTCCAAAGCACCGTGAGGAAAAACAAACGCCCAAAACGGATAAGCTAAGTTATTTTGTCCAACTAAAGTAGCAACAGCCCCAATACTCAAGCCGTTATAAGCTAATATGTATGCTGTATAAAATCCGGCGGACATCCCCCCAGCTACCGCCGCAAAGGATACAGAAAGATTGTTGACAGTAATACTGCTAGAGGCGAATGGCTCAACACCAACAATCGAACCCATCCATAGCTCATGCTCGTCTCGGACTTTAGTAATTAATTCTTGCGGTACTATTAAGGGCAAAAATGCCGGATCTTGCCAAGCATACCACCAGGCGATCGCACTCCCCAATAAAAATATCCCTGTGGCTAAGGCAATATATCCCGATGTCTGCTGGATTAATAACGGTAAACCCAAGCGATAAAACTCTTTTACCGCTTGCCATTCTTGCCGCCTTGAACCTTGGTAAATTTGGTTATAGCCACGAGTTGTTAATGATTGTAAATTTTGAGTAATTAAGCTTCCCACTTTTTGGGTACGAGCGCGGGCAAAATCTGCGGCTACCGAGCGATACAAGCTTGCTAGAGCGCCAATTTCCTCAGCTTTTAACGATTTAATCCCTTTTTTTTCTGCTTGCCATAGTAAGGCATCTAGACGCTTCCAGTCAGTCTCTCGTCTAGCAATCCAACGTTGAATGTTCATTAATTTTGTGGTCAATCAGACTTTGCTAATTTAAGATAGCGCTATTCCCATAGATAGATATATAAATGACTGGAGTATTGTTATGACTCAAGGTTCATTGCAGCCATTAAGTGTTGGTAATGTGGTCACCACTGGCTTTCAACTCTACAAAAATCGTTTTAAGCCTTACTTTTTGTTGGCGCTTAAGGCTAACGCTTGGTTTATCGTGCCGATTTATGGTTGGGCGAAGTTTTTTGCGCTCTCGGCGCTAATTTCTCGCTTGGTTTATGGCGAATTAGTCAATCAACCCGAAACAATTAGTGCTGGGACGAGGTATGTCAATTCTAAGTTGTGGCAGTTTTTAATTGCAGGCATACTTATAGGCTTGATTGTTGTAGGTGCTTTTTTTGCCTTTGCGATCGCAATTGGCGTGGCGGCGGTATTTGCTGGGTTAATTGGCTCACAATTAGGAAGTCTTGCTGTGACGGCGATCGCTTCTATTTTGGCAGCGATCGCCGCTATTGTGTTTATTATTGGGTTATTGCTACTTTGTATGCGCTTTGTTATCTATGACGTGCCTTTAGCAATTGAAGATAACGTTGACAGTTCTTCAACTATTAGCCGTAGCTGGCAGCTAACTAAGGGGTTCGTAGGACGCATTTTATTGGTTTGGTTTGTAGCGGTTTTAATTACCTTGCCTTTAACTGCTTTCGTTCAGTTTGTTAGTTTTGCTTTTCAATATGCGTCAGTAACTGCCGGGGAACAAAGTTCAGGTATCAACTTGCTATTTTATCTTTTAACTATCGGCTTGGGTATTCTTGCTGGCGCTATTCAAACACCTTTTTGGCAAGCAATTAAAGCAGTTATTTATTACGACTTGCGGACTCGTAAAGAAGGCTTAGGATTAAAATTACGCGATCGCAATATTTGAAACTATTATCATGCACATTTTTAATCGGGTAACTCACCAAACCCCCGAAAGCGTAGAACTAGAATTTACTCTAGCCGGGATTGGGAGTCGGGCTTGGGCATTGGTAATTGACTATCATGTTTTAGGAGCGATTTTAGTAAGTTTTTTACTTGTATTGTGGGTAATTTCTAGCGCCTTGATAGATGGCTGGGGGCGAGTTTTTGGAACGCGCAGTATAGAACTATGGCTAAGTGCGATCGCTTTCATTACCATATTTGCAATTTATACGGGTTACTTTGTATTTTTTGAAACTTTGTGGCAAGGACAAACGCCAGGTAAAAAGTTAGCTAAAATTCGTGTCATTCGAGATGATGGCAGATTAATCGGGCTGCAACAAGCAACTTTAAGAGCTTTAATTAGAAGTGTTGATGACACCTTTTTTATTGGTGCATTGCTAATTATGCTAACTAACAAAGAAAAGCGGTTGGGGGACTTATTAGCGGGAACTATAGTTATTCAAACCGAAACTTCCGCAACTGCCGTAAGTTTTTCTGTATCAAGCCAGGCGCAGGATCTAGCGATGCAATTACAACAAACTGAGGCTGATTTTAGCCAGTTATTACCCGATGAATTTGCAACTATCCGCGAATATCTCCAGCGCCGGGAGAAAATGACCCCAAAAGCAAAAGAGGAAGTAAGTTTAAACTTAGCAAACCAAACTAAAGCAATTATTGGTTTGAATAAGCTACCAACACGCGTTGAAGTTGATGTATTTTTAGAGGCTGTTTATATCGCGTACCAACAGCAATAACATGAATAGAGATGATGCAAGACAACATCTCTATTCAAAAAATTAGCCACCCATACCAGGAATCAAACTACCGCTAAGACGCTTGAGAGCGCGTCCTGCTACATCGCTGTAACCCATCTCGCCGCAGAGAATTTTACCCATTCGTTGAGTAGCAGTAGGACGTTTGACCCCGACTCGATAACCAATCCCAGGGACTCGGTAAAACACCGCCGCTAAACGTTGCGCCCAAATCATTTCTGACCCCCATTCTTCGGTAATAACTTGGGTGTACTTTTCTAACGCACCCAAATCGCCACCAATAGCGCGATCTATCGATTCTGCGGCTTTCAAACCGCTAAAAATTGAGGGACGAATCCCTTCAGCCGTCATCGGATCGACAACGCAAGCCGCTTCTCCAGCTAAAAGAGCATTTTGAGTATGCAGTCTTTGATTTCCATCCCACAAACACAAAGGATGACCGTATTGTTTGGTTGTTTTCATATCGATGCCAAACAAGTGACTGTATTCGCCCAAAATCTTCTTAAAGTCTTGCCCTTCTCCACCCCGGAAAGTACCAATTCCAATCGAGTACCCGTCCGCTTTGGGAAAGTTCCAAATATAGCCATTTTTGACCATCCCAAATTCAAAATGAGCAATATTGCTGTTTTCTACTTTAGCGCTGGCTTCGGCTTCTAACGCTCCTCCCAAGCGGCGCTGACGCTCTTTAAAGCCTAGTAACTTTGCCATTGGCCCTTTAGCGCCATCGGCGGCAATCAAAAACCGTCCGGTAAATACGCCATTGCTAGTATTAACTTGCCAAGCATCGTTTTGAAACTCAATTCCTTTAACTTCTGTACTGTCTTTGAGTTCCGCGCCTTGCTTTTGTGCTTGCTGGATCAAGAAGTGGTCAAAAACATCGCGTCTAACCATCCACATCGGCTCTGGTGTATTTAATTCTGCTTGCACCGGATCGCCCATTTTCCAGGTATAGCGAATAGTGTTGACTTTAACAGAAATTGCTGGGGAAAAGTCAAAATCAAACCACTTGGCGATCGCCGGAGACACTCCACCGCCACAAGGCTTGTATCGTGGGAGCGATTCTTTTTCTAACACTAAAACGGAACGCCCTTTTTTGGCTAAATGATAAGCAGCCGTGCCACCTGCGGGGCCTGCTCCGACAATAATGCAATCGTACATAATACTGAATCTCGCTCCGATTTATACTTACACTGGTAGATAGCCTGAAAAGACTTTAACTAATTTTGCCCCCTTCTTCACAGTCCTATTGGTAGCAAATAAGCATTTTACGAAAACAATACAATTGCTAGTAGTTCGATAAATACTGCCAACTCTTGGATCTGCCAAGGACTGAGAGAATATTAATTATCCCCCTTTAAAT
>JAPJOW010000248.1 GCA_030826005.1 Aliterella sp. RAGGC_92 | reverse complement strand
CTGCTAGAGTGCGGTATAAAACATAAGTTGGGGTTGGATACGCGCAAATGCGACTTCCTCCCTCAGCACACGCCCGTACTAGCATATTGAGCATATCATCGCTACCATTGCCCACAATTACCCAATCGGACGGCACTTTTAAGGCTTCACTTACAGCTTGACAAAACTCGCGCGCGTAGGGGTCAGGATAACGCCGCAGCCATTCTTTATCTAAGTTGCGTAATACTTCAACCGCTTGGGGAGAAGGCGGATAAGGGTTCTCATTAGTATTGAGTTTAATAATTGGCGTTCCTGGTTTTGGTTGTTCGCCAGGAGTATAGCCTGTCATTTGTGCGATCGCGGGACGAAACATAATTAAAAGAGAGGAGGTCTACTATAGCAATTATTAACATCACCTATGTTGCTGGTATATATTAATGAATTACTTTAAACTGGCGATTTTATCTCCCAGCCGTCAATACTTGTTCAGCCATCAGTTCTAAGCCTGGAAATGTTGGAGAGACGATAGTTTGACTGCCCCGAAATTGCTGGATTTCATACTCTCCATCTACTAGCGTACAGATAGAAAGAGTTGGTTGTTTGGGCTTGCCAATGTGCCGAGTACCCCCTAATCCTGCATAGTCTGCAATCCAATATTCGGGAATGCCTAAAACTGCGTAGTCCTCAACCTTACGGGCATAATCGTTTTGCCAGTTACTACTAACAACTTCCGCCACAAACTTAATCGAACTCCCTAGCGTCAGGATCGATTGTTCAAACCAAAGTGGTTCTTCGATTAGCCAATCTCGATTGACAACTGCAATATCAGGTCGAAATGCTGTCATTCCAACGTTGGAGGGGCGTAATAGTCCGCGCTGAAGCACAAACCAAGGTAAGCTTGCTTTGTCAATCTGGACACAGATTTTTGTGGTTAGGAAGGCGGCAATTTCTTCATACAGACCTGTTGGTTCCAAGTCAAACACCTCTCCATCAATCAATTCATAGCGGTTATCCTCACCATAACGGGCGAGAAATTCGTCAAAGCTGAGTGGCTGCTGTATTAGTTTGGCGATCGCAACTGTCATAAATCAACTTAGCCCAATCAATGTCTTCAGTTTACTAGCTCGAATATGCGATTGATTTATCACTAGCCCATAGTAACAAAGAGCTTTTGTTAATAAAGAAACTAAAACTTGAAAAAGTTTCCATATAACATTTTTAGCTTGGGAATTATGCAAAAAAAAATTTCTGTATATCCAACGATTGATAGATTCGTGCTAGAGGTCTATTGTCCTATTCAAGATAAAACTAGAATATAGTTATACCAAAATTAGTTCAAAAAAAATTGATGCAAAGTGTTTTGCCGACAGTTACTTCTGGATTTCACGCTCTTTCTGACCCTCTGCGGATTGCTATTGTAGAACTGCTCAAAAAACAAGAGCTTTGCGTATGCGAACTTTCTGATGCTTTGGGTGTAAATGGTTCTAAACTTTCTTTTCACCTCAAAACCCTCAAAGATGCGGGTTTGATCAACTCTCGCCAAGAAGGACGCTGGATTTATTACCGTTTAAATCTCGTTCAATTTGTTGCTTTAGAGCAATATTTATCTGAATATCGGCGTTTTAGTGAATTATTACCCGCGCGTAATTGTCAAGATATACCTTGTACTTGACAAATCAACTTTTATTGAAATAATAGACTTATATCAATTTTTATTGAAATGAGTTACGCCAATGCTGAAGCACGGCTTAAAACTTCCTTTCCAGAGGTCTTTATCTAAATCTTTGAGTATTTGCTGGCGGGAAGCATTAGCTGAAGGAATTGGCACATTTATTTTAGTGTTTGCAGGTACGGGCGCTGTAATAACTAACTCCATTAGCAACGGTGCAGTTACTCATTTAGGTATTAGCTTTGTATTTGGGGCGGTGGTTGCGGCTTTAATTTATAGCATGGGGCATTTAAGCGGCGCGCATTTTAACCCGGCGGTAACTCTAGCTTTTTGGACGAGTGGGGTATTTCCAAATAAGCGAGTATTGCCTTATATATTGGCGCAATCTGTAGGCGCGATCGCAGCTTCAACTTTATTACTCCTCAGTTTAGGAAATATTGCCAAACTAGGGGCAACTTTACCGCTAAATGATAACTGGTTGCAGTCTTTGATTTTAGAAACAGTTTTAACCTTTGTTTTGATGTTAATTATTTTAGGTTCAGGACTCGACCGCCGCGCCCACACTGGGTTTGCAGGTTTGGCAATTGGCTTAACGGTAGGACTTGAAGCTGCTTGTATGGGGTCTATTACGGGCGCAAGTATGAACCCCGTGCGTAGTCTCGCACCCGCTTTAGTTGGGGGAAATATGCAGTATCAATGGGTTTATTGGTTTGCACCGATTTTAGGCGCGCAGCTTGCAGTTATTGTTTATCGGCTACTTTCTCAAGGATTTCAAGATGTCTAGCACCCATAAACCAAGGATTTTATTTTTATACGGTTCATTGCGGGAACGATCTTATAGTCGCCTTCTAGCAGAAGAAGGGGCGAGAATTATTACTGAACTTGGTGCAGAAACGCGATTTTTTGACCCCCGCGAATTACCTTTGCAAGGTAGTGTAGAGGCGACACACCCCAAAGTACAAGAGTTACGGGAATTGAGTTTGTGGTCTGAAGGTCAAGTTTGGACATCGCCAGAAATGCACGGCAATATTACAGGCATTTTAAAAAATCAAATAGACTGGATTCCTTTAGCTATGGGCGCTGTTAGACCAACTCAAGGAAGGACTTTAGCAGTTATGCAAGTAAGCGGGGGTTCGCAGTCATTTAATGCAGTTAATACGATGCGAATTTTGGGTAGATGGATGCGGATGTTTACCATTCCCAATCAATCGTCTGTAGCCAAAGCATACCAGGAGTTTAATGACGATGGAACGATGAAAGAATCCGCTTACCGCGATCGCGTAATTGACGTAATGGAGGAACTATACAAATTTACTATCCTGCTACGCGACCAAACCGATTATCTGACAGACCGTTACAGCGAACGCAAAGAAGCAACAAAAGCCTTGGAACTTACTACCTCAAAACTATGAAAAAAATTATGTTTGTCTGCAAGAAAAATTCTCGTCGTTCCCAAATGGCGGAAGGATTCACACGTACCTTGGGAGAAGGAAAAGTAGGAGTTGCAAGTTCTGGCTTAGAAGCAAGTCATGTAGATCCCAAAACTGTAGATATTATGTCCGAAATTGGCATTGATATTAGCAATCAAACTTCTAAAGCATTAAGTGACTTTAAAGCTGAGGACTACGACGCGGTAATTTCTCTGTGTGGTTGCGGTGTAAACTTGCCTGAAGAATGGGTACTTAGAGAGGTTTTTCAAGATTGGCAACTTGACGATCCTGAAGGACAACCGATAGAGACATTTCGCCGAGTGCGCGATGAAGTCAAAGAACGAGTCGAGAAGTTAGTCGCAAAACTTAGTTAAACTCAAATACCCAACAGACAAAGATTTGGATTCATGGTTAATCATCTTCTAAATCCTCATCCAAGATGGCGATTACATCCCGTGCGCTATGAATCACTCGGATAATTTCAACCTTTGAGTCAATTAAGCAGTAGAAGACAAGGTAGTTTTTAAATCCTTTAATAGGTTGCTGCCGAACATTAGCCAGCTTAGGATGAGTAAATTGGCAACTTTTCCCCATCTCTGGCATCTTCGCCAATTGGTTAAATGTTGATTCTGCTGCCGCTAAAAAGCGATCGCTCACATCTATATTATCCTCGGCAATGTAGGTTGCAATTTCTATCAAATCGCGGATGACTTGTGGTTTTTTATTAACTTCACTCATTACTACTAATCGATCCAGCGCGCTTGGCAACCGCCGATCGCACAGCTTGACTAATCTCTTGCCAATCTTGTTGAGTCATTAGGGTAGCAGTTCCAGATTCCAACCCTTCCAGCAATAAGGCTTCTAAACGTTCATTTGCTTGACGTTTTTGATCGGCGCGTACTAATTGCCGAAAATACTCGCTGGCGCTACTGTAATCACCACTAGCTACTTGGCTTTCTACATAAGTCCGCATGGAATCCGGTAGAGAAATATTCATGCTTTTCATAGCTACTTGCCTAGTTTTTTTATAGTATGGCAATTATTGTCATTTCTTGCCATACCTTTAGTTATGGCGATCGCACTTTCCCGATTACCGCAGTAAAAAACACAAATTCCTACTGCAACTCTGGGCTATCCTAAATAGATTAGAAATAAGCCATAAATGTAGTAGATATGAAGCTGGCAGCAAGAGTAGGTGAGGTAACGCCGTCAATAACTTTGGAAATCGCCGCCAAAGCTAAAGCCATGAAGGCGGAGGGAATTGAAGTTTATAGTTTTAGCGCTGGAGAACCAGATTTTGACACTCCAGAACATATTAAAGCCGCAGCCAAAAAAGCCTTAGATGAAGGCAAAACTAAGTACGGTGCGGCGGCGGGAGAACCAGCATTAAGAAGTGCGATCGCCCAAAAGTTAAAAACCGATAACAATCTCGACTACCAAGCCGAAAATATTATTGTCACTAATGGCGGTAAACATAGCTTGTTTAACCTGATGTTGGCGCTGATAGAGGTAGGAGACGAGGTAATTATCCCCGCACCTTACTGGTTGAGTTATCCCGAAATGGTCAAACTCGCCGCCGGAACGCCCATTATTGTTAATACAACCGATACTGGATATAAAATAACTCCAGAACACTTAGATTTAGTAATTACACCCAAAACTAAGTTACTCGTCCTTAATTCTCCTTCTAACCCTACGGGGGTTGTGTATACACCGTCAGAAATTGAGGCGATCGCAGAAGTTGTTGTAAAAAGAAATATTTTAGTTGTTTCTGATGAAATCTACGAGAAAATTATCTACGATGAGGCAGAGCATATCAGTATTGCCTCCTTGGGTAAAGAAATATGCGATCGCACTTTAATTAGTAGCGGTTTTGCGAAAGCCTATTCTATGACGGGTTGGCGGGTTGGCTACTTGGCAGGATCGACAGAAATAATTAAGGCTGTCAGTACAATTCAAGGACATAGTACGTCTAATGTATGTACTTTTGCTCAGTATGGCGCGATCGCAGCGTTGGAAAGTTCCCAAGATTGCGTCGAACAAATGCGCCAAGCTTTTATTGAACGGCGTAAAGTAATGTTGAACCGCCTCAGCGATATTCCCGAACTAACTTGTGCTAAACCCGATGGTGCATTTTATATGTTTGTTAATATCAGCAAAACTGGGTTAACTTCTTTAGAATTTTGCAAGCAACTATTAGAAACTCAGCAAGTAGCAGCAATTCCTGGGGTAGCTTTTGGTGCAGATGACCACATTCGTTTATCTTATGCTACCGACATGACTTCTATTGAGAAAGGCATGGATAGGTTAGATAAGTTTGTTAATAATTTGCGTTAATTTATGCTTAAACCGAATCGCGGTACAATTGCGGCAGGCAATCAAAAAACGGCTGCCGCAGGAATTGAAATGTTGCAACTAGGCGGTAATGCTTTTGATGCGGCGGTGGCGGCAGTTTTGGCATCTTTTGTAACTGAGTCTACCCTAACATCGGCGGCGGGTGGGGGCTTTTTATTAGCTCATACTCAAAATAACGATAATATTTTATTTGACTTTTTCTCGCAAACTCCCCATTCTAGAAAATCACCAGCTAATCTTAATTTTTATCCTGTTAATATTAACTTTGGCGACGCGATTCAAGAGTTTCATATCGGTTTAGGTTCGATGGCTGTACCGGGAAATATTGGCGGAATTTTTCACGTACATAAGAAGTTGGGTAGATTACCTTTTAAAGTTGTAGCCGAACCTGCTATTTATTATGCACAAAACGGCGTAAAAGTAGAGGATTTTCAACACTATTCTGCAAGTATTCTCGAACCAATTATTTTTGCCTCAGCAGAAATGAAAAGCGTATATGCACCAAAGGGGCAAATGCTTAAAACTGGCGAAACTTTTTTTATGAAAGATTTTGCTAATATTTTGGCTTATTTGGTAGAAGCAGGAATAGAAGAAT
>JAPJOW010000247.1 GCA_030826005.1 Aliterella sp. RAGGC_92 | reverse complement strand
GATGCGGCTTCGCTTTGCCCAGTTAGTACTCTCCAAGAAAAATTATCCTTTAATGTTTGTCCAAGAGCGTCCGTTGTCCAAACCGCTTGAGAAGTTGCGATCGTTAAAGAGCGATACCTAGCTTCGCTTTGACGTAGGGCGGCTTCTGCTAGTTTATGATTTTTCCTTACTTTAGCTTCGCGCAATTCTCGGTCAATTGCTGGCACTAGCCGCGCCATTTTGCTTTTAAGGATAAAGTCATGCGCTCCTGCTTTTAAAGCTGTTACGGCGGTATCTTCATCTACTGCCCCAGAAACAATAATAAATGGAATATCTTGCCCTGTTGCTTGCAATAGTTTTAGGGCTGCCATAGCACCAAATCCTGGCATTACATAGTCTGCGACGATCGCCTCCCAAGGTTGCTGCAATGCTTCCTTCATCGCCGTAGCACTATCTACTCTTTCGTAAGTTGGCTGATAATCATTGCTTTTTAGCGTGTCAAGCAATACCAACATATCGTCTTCGGAGTCTTCAACAATCAAAACTCTTAAAGGAGTCATTGGCGGATTTGGTAAGTTTACCGAGTAAAAAATAATAGTTTACGATTTTATTAATAAGCTATTAATAGTAGTTAATAAATCTACTACTGTATAAGGTTTAGTTATAAATGCTTTGACGCTCGATCCTGAAGCTTGAGCAACTTTTTCATTAGTAGCCAAGCCGCTAACAGCTAAGATTTTGATGTTGGGATTGATATTTTCCAAACTACGAATAGTTGTAGAGCCATCCATTGCTGGCATCATCATGTCTAATACTACTAAATTAATTGCCTGTTGATTTTGGGCGTATAGGGCGATCGCTTCTACTCCGTTACTTGCCGTCAAAACTTGGTAGTTAGCACTTTCTAAGAAAATTTTAGCAATTTCCACAATTGCTGGCTCATCATCAACAAATAAAATTAATTAAGGTATCTACAGCTATTTGTTCGTCAATCATGCCAGAAACAATGATAAAAGGAGCATCTTGTCCTGTGGCTTGTAATAATTCTAGAGCAGCGATCGCGCTAAATCCTGACAACAGATAATCGCATATTACTATATCCCAGCATTCTTGCAATGCCGTTTTCATGTCCGCCGCCGTATCTACCCGTTTATAGGTAGGTTGATAGCTGTTGGATTTCAGCACCTCTAGCATTACTAACATATCGTCTTCTGAATCTTCCACAATCAGAATCCGTAGCCTAGTTAAAGCCATATCATCCTCCTAACTACCTAAAGTGAAATAAAATGTTGCCCCTCCTTTAACAACTCCTTCTGCCCAAATCTGTCCTCCGTGACGTTGGATAATGCGATGTACAGTAGCTAACCCAATTCCATTTCCTTCAAATTCCGATGCGGAATGCAGGCGTTGAAAGGGTTTAAATAATTGATGGGCGTAATTCATATCAAAGCCCGCGCCATTATCGCGAATAAAGTAAGTAGTATCTTGGGACTTACCAAATTCAATTACAGCATGAGGAACTTTTTTTGTATATTTCCAAGCATTGCCTACAATGTTTTCTAGGACTGCGTATAGTAAATCGCGATCGCCCATAGCGATTATATTATTAGCAATTTTCCATTCAACTAGGCGCTCTAATTCAGCTTTTTGGTAATCGTCGGCAATTTTTTTAACTATTGCGCTCAAATCTACTTTTTGCTTACAAATTTCTTGGTAACTAATTTTAGATAATCGCAACAAATCCTCAATCAAGCGCCCCATTTGTTGATTAGCCGCGCGAATTCTTCGCAAGTAGTCTTTACTTGTTACATCTACTTGTTCGCCCAAATTTTGCACTAACATCTGACTAAAGTTTTCAATTCGGCGTACTGGGGCGCGCAAGTCGTGGGAAACAGCAGAAGAAAATATTTCTAGTTCTTGATTAATAAATTTTAGCTGCTTAGTTGTATCTTCTAAAATATTATTTTTTTCTTGTAACTCTTTGGTTCTTTCTACTACGGTAGTTTCTAGAGTTTCAGTATAATTTTCTAGCTGTATATTTGCTTGAGTTAAGTTGTCATAGAGTGCGGCATTTTCTAAAGATACGGCAATTTGGGCAGAAAGTAGCCGCAATACTTCTAATCTTTCTACCGTAAAAGCTCCGGTAGTCAAATTGTTTTCTAAATACAATATATTTTTAACTTGACCTTGATAAATAATTGGCGTACATAAAATAGATTTTGGTTGATTGGTAACTATATAAGGATCGTTGATAAAAGCTTCCTCGCAACTTGCATTATTTAAAACCACATCTTCTTTAGTCCTAAATACATAATTCATAATTGATAAGGGTAAGTTCGGCAAACTGGAATTAATTTTTTTTGCCCCCAAAACTATTTGCTCTTGTTCGGCAACTCCCGATGCTTCAATTAAAAAATCTCCGTCTTTTTCCGCCACCAATAAACCTAGTTGCGCCCCGGCGTTCTCAATAACAATTGCAATTAATTTATTTAGCAAGTTTTCTAAAACAATTTCTTTAGAAATTGCTTGAGACGCTTTCATGACTGTAACTAAATCTAGTAAATTTGATGCTTCGCTAGAGCTTGATGTTGATAGCGAACTAATTAATTGACTGTAACTTTTTACCGACAGAGATTGTTTAAAAACTAGCTGAGGATAGCACTCAATTATGTGTTTTGTTTTAGCAACTGCGCCCCAATTTTCATAACATAAATAAGCCTCTGTCATGTAAACTTTGGCAACATTTTCTTTACCTATTATTAAATAAAATTCTGCTGCTAATTCGCTGGCTAAAGCTTGTTCTTGCAGATAACCATGTGTTTTAGCATGAGCAATACTCAATTCATAAAACTCTATAGCAACGGCTGTGTTTCCTAAAACTCTTGCTTTTTCGGCTTCTACTAATTCGTATTTATGCTGAAAGTTCATTGGGGCATGAAAAGCTTTTAAAGCTAAAACTTCTTGATTCAAATGTACTTGCTCTAAATTAGTTTGTTTTTGGCTTGCACTTACAAATTCGTACTGCTTCAAAAGAGTTAATGAATGATAAAAGTTATATTCATAAGCCATCATCATTCCCAACACGCCAGACAAATTTACTTCCGTTAGTTGAGCATAAACAACTGCTTGCTCGTAGTTTTTAAATAAATAAGCCAACATTAGCTTAAATAAGTAAAAGCAACATAAAAGCATTTGCCAGTTAGCATTTATTACTACTGGCAACATAGTTGATTCATTAAAACTTTCGCCTTCTAAATTTAATGGTTTTGGAGTTTTCCCCATCAAATTTAAAACAACTTGTCTGGCAATTCTAATATAATAAATACCTAAATCTTGCTTAAAGCTTTCAACTAATTCCACATAAAATACAATTTTTTGATCTATACTTTTTAAGTTTTCTCCGCTAAAAAGTAAGTACATAGCACATTCGCCAGTACCATAACCTAAAAACTCAACGTTTCCAGTTGATACAGCGCTTTCAATACTTAGTTGGAGCAATTCAATTGCCGATTTAATATGATTTTTACAAGGATGAATGTGAGTTGAATAAACTTTCATCACATTGCAATACAAAACTTTTTCATTAAACTTATCTAGTAAGCTTAATGCCAGTCTTCCGAACTGATAGCCTGTATCAATGTTATTCCATACACTGCACGAAAGTAAACCATAAAGGCAATAACCAAAAGTAGAAGCAACCCCATTGCCATACTCAACTGATAAATCAGTTATGGTTAACATCATAGGCATAAATAATTCTGGCTTGACAATATAAACTGGGCCTGCCATAGTAATTAAAATTTCCATTGCCGCTTGCTTATAAGGGTTACTTATTTTCGGCAGGTTTACTAATTCTACAATTTGATTATTTGTAAATACTAACTTTTCCCTTAACTGCTCGGAATAACTATTAATCTGCTCAGTATTTGTCGGAATAACAACTTCTAATTTCTCCAGAACCTCTAAAGCTTCATCAATTGAGCCAAGTAAATTTCCTGAGGCAATATAAAGTTGAATTTGCCGCTTATTAATCCGTATTCGATCTAAAAGAGATTGAGTGTTTTTTAAAGCAATATCAATTAGTAATTGACAACGCTCATAGTTAGTATTTAAGCATTCTATATTGATAGTAGTGTCGTAAAAATTCAAAGTTAGCTCGTACTGACAAAGCCAAGTGTCATCAGCTAATAAGCCAAGTCCAGTATTTAAGTATCGCCGCGCAGGTTCATAAGCGATCGCATTTTTGGCTTTATCACCAGCCCATAAATTTAATTGTGCTAAATTATCTCTTTCTTGGCGTTCTTCAATTAACTCAACCCCATAATTTAATTGACTAACTAGCTCAAATATATTTTCTTTTTGTGCTTCTATTGACTGTTTTTGTAATAACAACCGACCTATCTTCAAATGAGTATCTTTTTTAGCTAAATCGGGAATTAAAGCATAAGCTGCTTGTTGGAGGCGATCGTGTAAAAACTTATAAAATATATTATCGTCAAAGGTAGAGGAAGCCGCCGTTTCTTCGCCGACACTTAAAGGTATTTTGTAACTATTACTTAAAGGTATAATTAATCCTGCTTGTAAAGCTTTCCAGAGTTCACCTGCTGTATTAATTAAGGACTTTTCGTTAATTACTGATAAAGTTTTTAAATCAAATTGGTTGCCTATACACGCAGCTAAAACTAAAACATCTTGAGTTGATTGCGGAAGCTTTTGAATTTTATTTGTCATCAAATCGACAACATTATCAGTAACTCCTAAAGCATTGATTTGTTCGATATCCCACTGCCAAGTATTGCAAGTAAAATTAAAACTAATATAATTTTCTTGGTACAGAGTGCGTAATAGTTGAGTTAAAAAAAATGGATTACCTTGAGTTTTATCTAAAATTAGTTTTGCTAAGTCTTCAGAAAAGTTCGATTCATGCAAGGTGTCCGATATTAATTGATAAACGTTGTTTAGCCCTAACGGAGAAAGCACGATATTATTAATATTTTGACCAGTTGCTTGAATCTGCTCTAAAGTTTGTGTTAATAAATGGCTAGATGTAACTTCGTTATCTCTATATGCACCAATTAAAAGTAAATAGCCGTTAGTACGAGCATTTACTAAAGTTTCTATTAATTTTAAAGACGCTGAATCTGACCAATGCAAGTCGTCTAAAAATATTACTAAGGGATGATTTGCTTGAGCGAATACCCAAACAAATTCTTGAAACAATCGATTAAACCGAATTTGCGATTCTGTAACTCCAAGTTGAGGTACGGCGGGTTGAACACCAATAATTAATTCTAATTCAGGAATTACATCAATAATTACTTGTCCGTTGCCACCCAATTTTAATAATAGTTTTTGTTTCCAATTAGCTAAGTTTTCTGCACTTTCTGCTAATAAATATTGGATTAATTCTTGAAATGCTTGAATAAGAGAAGAATAAGGAATGTCGCGTTTGAACTGATCGAATTTACCTTTAATAAAATAACCAGACTGTTGAACGATAGTTTTATAAATTTCATTGACTAAAGCAGATTTTCCAATTCCTGAATATCCGCTTACTAAAATTATTTCACTTGTACCTTGACTAACACGTTCAAACGCCATCATCAAGCTTTGTAATTCATTTTTGCGCCCGTAAAGCTTTTGGGGAATTAAAAATAATCCAGTTGTATCTTTTTGGGCGATCGCAAAATCGGCAATTTTTCCTTTTGTTTCTAATTCTTGCCAACATAATTCTAAATCTGCCTTAATTCCTAAAGCGCTTTGATAGCGATCTTCGGCATTTTTAGCTAATAATTTCATTACTATATTAGAAATTACAACCGGAATATTTGGCTGTAATTGGTGAGGGGAAATTGGTTGTTTGGCAATATGACAGTGGATTAGTTCTAAAGGATCGGTAGATGGAAATGGTAAAGAATTTGTTAATAATTCGTAAAAGGTTACTCCCAAAGAGTAAAAATCGCAGCGATAATCAACGCTACGATTCATGCGTCCTGTTTGTTCGGGAGAGATGTAAGCAAGCGTACCTTCTAAGAGTTTAGGAATATTTAAATCTGGAGATTCTTTAGTTAAACGCGCAGCAATTCTAAAATCAATAACTTTTACTT
>JAPJOW010000246.1 GCA_030826005.1 Aliterella sp. RAGGC_92 | reverse complement strand
TCTACAGGTAAATAAACCGCCTCTCCAGCTTCAATTACTGGCAATTCGGGAAATTCCTCTACTTCCATCCCCCGCACTTGGTAGCGCCCGGAAGCCGAAGTTATCGTAATGCCTAAAGGTGCGTCGTTTGTTTCTTCAAGCTCAATTTCCCCTTCCAAGAGGCGTGACACAATATCGTTGAGCAGTTTAGCAGGCAATGCGATCGCACCTCCAGTTATCACTTCCGCCGCAAAGCTAGTTTTAATCCCCAAACTTAAATCAAACCCTGTCAAGCTCACTTGCTGAGTTTCTACTTCTGCAACCAATAAAACATTTGCCAAAATTGGATGCGTTGGACGGGTTGGTACAGCACGGCTTACCAAAGAAAGGTTTGTACTTAATTGCGTTTGGCTGCAAACTAATTTCATCACGGTGTCATGCTCTGTAAAACTGCACTTGCTAACAACTTCTCCTCGTTTCTCTAACCAAATTTTCTAAAAACTCTTGGCTTTAGCCTAGTGTTTAGATTGGTTCAGAAAAGTATCCTAGCACGTCTATTGTATAGTACAAATGCACTAACTAAGTTTTCTCTAAGACTACTACTACTAAATAAATAATTATATTAATTAGTAGTAGTAGGGGCTGTGGAAAATGTGGAAAACTTTTTGGAATGCTTGCTAGGTATAGTCTTAAGCTGTCTCGTGCCTGTGGAAAACCTGTGGATAAAATTTTGAACTTTCCCCAAGCTAATTGTAGTTAGCTATAGTTTTCCACAAAAACCAGTAGTTTTCCACAGGTTTATTAACAGGTTTTCCACAGAAAATCGCTATTTTTCCACAGGCTAAATTAGCTTTAGATTTCTTCATATAAAACTCATAATGGGGGCTTAGGATAGATTAAGCGATCGCACAGCAAGATTAATGCGATCGCTTAATTGCCGCAAAGTTTGCCCTAAGCTTGAATCATTGATGCGTAACTGAGCAATTTTCTCGCAACTATACATAACTGTAGTGTGGTCTTTCCCGCCAAATTCTTCGCCAATTTTTGGCAAACTCAAATCGGTATGTTGGCGCATTAAATACATTCCAATTTGTCTAGCCCAGCTAATTTCTCGTCGTCTAGAAATGCTTTTCAAGTCTTCTAAGGAAATTTCAAATTCTTCTGCTACAATCTGCAAAACTATATCTGGTGAAGCTTCAAGATTTTCTAAGGCTGGGTTTAAAATTGGGATTAAGTTTTCTACCGTCATAGGCAAGCCAGAAATAGAAATATAAGCAACAGCCCGAATTAAAGCGCCTTCTAATTCACGAATATTAGAAATATAGTTACAGGCAATATATTCCACTACTGTTCTAGGCAAACGCATATTTTCATATTCTGCTTTTTTTTGCAGAATTGCCATTCTCGTTTCCAAGTCTGGCGTTTGAATATCAGCAATCAACCCCATAGAAAAACGCGAACATAAACGCTCTTGCAAGCGCGGGATTTGATTAGGCGGGCGATCGGAAGCAATCACTACTTGTTTACCTGCTTCGTATAAAGTATTAAAAGTATGAAAAAACTCCTCTTGAGTCGATTCTTTACCTTCAATAAACTGAATATCATCTACTAGCAATACATCGGCGGCGCGGTAAAGATCCCGGAAGCTTTGGGTGCTATTTTTGCGAATGGAAGCGATTAAATCGTTAGTAAATTTTTCCGTAGAAACATAAAATATATTTGTATCGGGGTTAATGTCCCAACGATAATGAGCGATCGCCTGCATCAAGTGAGTTTTCCCCAAACCTACGCCACCGCACAAAAATAAAGGGTTAAATTCTCGTCCGGGAGATTCCGCCACCGCCAACGCCGCCGCATGAGCTAAACGGCTGTTAGCACCGACTACAAAGCGCGAAAATACATATTTGAGGTTTAAGGCTGGGGGTCTGGCGCGATCGCTTTGGGCGACAATTTCTGGTTTGTTAAGTGGTTCAATTGGAGTATCGCCATCCGACTCTATAAAATCATTAGCCGTCTCTCCATGAGCGACAGTAAATAAAATTTCTGTTGGACAACCGCGAATCTCTCGAACAACATCTGCCAAAGTTTGAATGTAATATTTTTGTAGCCAGTTACGAGCAAAAGGGTTAGGCGTACAGATAACTAAACAATTATCTTCTAGTTTTTCTGCACTAGCAGTTTTAATCCAAGTTTCAAAAGTAGGACGGCTCAATTGTACTTGTAAGCGTTCCAACACTTGAATCCAAAGAGTTTCAAGGCTAAGTTCCACTGCTAACTACCTCGTCCCGTCACAATAAGAAATAAAGATAAGCAACCAATCTAGCAAAAATTAGCGCAGTCAGTCGTAGCAACAACGCTTGCGAGCATAGACTATAAATAGCCGCGATCGCGATTAATTGAGCATATTACTACTCCCAAAATTACTTGCATAGAGAACCAAAGACAGATGAAAAGTCGCAATTTATCCCCAAATAGAAGCCCAGCTATGCAATATCAGTTATTTTTAAGGCGATCGCGCTTTTATTTATTAACCTTGCTTTCACTGACATTTGTGAGTAGTTGCGCTTTACCTAAATTGCCCCAAACCAGCGAAAATACTAATACACCAGAACCTTTAGTTAATCCTATAGCTCAAAGCGATCGCCCGGTAAATATTAATCCTACCGATTCTAATTTCGTCGTTACCGCCGTTCAAAAAGTAGGTTCGGCGGTAGTGAGAATTAACGCCGCGCGCACTGTTAGCAGTCAAGCACCCGATGAATTTGACGATCCAATGATGAGAAGGTTTTTTGGTTCTGCTCCTCGTTCTAGGCGCGTAGAACGCGGTACGGGGTCGGGTTTTATCGTGAATGCTAACGGGCAAATTTTGACAAATTCTCACGTAGTAAATGGCGCGGATACTGTTAGCGTTACGCTCAAAGATGGTCGTACTTTTAAAGGCGAAGTATTAGGAGAAGATCCAGTTACCGATGTAGCCGTAATTAAAATTGCCGCTAATGATCTACCAATTATTCCTATCGGTAATTCTGACGGATTGCGCCCAGGAGAATGGGTAATTGCGATTGGCAATCCTTTAGGGTTAGATAATACAGTCACGGCGGGAATTGTCAGCGCTACCGATAGATCGAGTAGTGATATTGGAGTTTCCGATAAACGAGTTGGTTTTATTCAAACCGATGCAGCAATTAATCCTGGTAATTCTGGTGGGCCATTATTAAACGCTCGTGGTGAAGTTATTGGGATGAATACAGCAATTATTAGCGGCGCTCAAGGACTAGGTTTTGCCATTCCTATTAATACAGTTCAAGGTATATCCCAGCAAATAGTTACAAAAGGTAAGGTAGAACACGCTTATTTAGGCGTTCAGATGCTAACTTTGTCCCCAGAAGTCAAAGAACAGTTAGAATCTCAATCGCGCGGGCGTATCCGTGTAGAAGCAGATCAAGGAATTTTAATCGTCCGTGTCGTGCCTAATTCTCCTGCGGACGATGCTGGTTTGCAAGCTGGGGATGTAGTTCAATCTATCAACAATCAACCCGTAACTAAAACCGAGCAAGTACAGCAATTAGTAGAGCGTAGCAATGTTGGCAGTCAAGTAACAATAAAAGTTCAGCGCGGTCAACAAACTGAGCAAGTATCGGTAAAACTTGAATCGCTGCCGACACAACGCGATCGCTAACTTATTTGTTAACTTATTTACTAAAATGCGATCGCTCTTAAGTTATGTCAGAACTTCTAGAAATTATCCAACTCGGTCATCCATTACTACGTTCTCAAGCTCAAACCATTGATAATATTCATTCTCCCCACATTCAAACCTTAATTGATAATCTGCTAACAACCGTCATCGCCGCTAATGGCGTGGGAATTGCAGCGCCGCAAGTGGCTTCGCGCGATCGCTTATTTATAGTCGCCTCTCGTCCCAATCCTCGCTACCCCAACGCGCCGCAAATGCAGCCAACAGCCATGATTAACCCGCAAATTCTGGCGCATTCGGATGTATTAGTTAACGGTTGGGAAGGTTGCTTAAGCATTTCCGGAATTAGGGGATTAGTGCCAAGATATCAAACAATAGAAGTTGAATATAGCGATCGCACTGGCAAATTACACAAACAAGAATTAACCGATTTTGTTGCCCGAATTTTTCAACACGAACTCGATCATCTCGATGGCATAGTATTTGTAGATCGCCTAAAAAGCACCCAAGACCTTATTACCGAGCTTGAATACCAAAAACTACATCCTGTCTAAAACCTGGATTCCAAGCAAAGATAATCCTAGTTTCAAAGTCCTAGCCGTTAAGTTACATAACACCAATCGAGAAGTCCGCAAAGGTTCTTCAGCGTTCAAAACTGGAACACCGCGATCGCGATCGTAAAATTGATTAAACTTTTGACTGAGTTGAAACAGATACTCGCACAACCGATTGGGAAACAAATCTTGTTCTACAGCGCTAATAACATCATCCAACTGCAACAAATGCTTTGCTAGTGTCAACTCTGTTTCATGCTGCAATAAAATATCAACGCTATCTCCCAACTGCTCAAAATCAACACCACCTTTGCGGCTAATCCCCTGAATTCGCGCGTAAGCATACAACATATATGGCGCAGTATTTCCTTGCAACGCCAACATTCTGTCATAACTAAAAATATAATTACTGGTACGATTTTGGCTAAGGTCTGCATACTTAACTGCACTAATCCCAACTACTGAAGCCGCATTAGTAATAAATTCCTCTGTTTCTTGACGCTCCTCTACCTTCAACCTATTTTCTAAATCCGCACGCGCTCTAACAATGGCTTCATCCAACAAATCTTTTAGTTTTACCGTTTCCCCAGAGCGAGTTTTTAGCTTTTTTCCATCTTCTCCCTGTACCAAACCAAAAGGAACATGATCGATTTTTACACTTTCTGGAATCCAACCCGCGCGTCTGGCCACCTGAAAAACTTGAGCAAAATGGTTTGCTTGTCCAGCATCCGTTACATAAATTAGCCGATTAGCTTTATCTTCATTAATTCGGTAACGTACTGCGGCTAAATCAGTGGTTGCATAATTGTATCCACCATCAGATTTTTGGACAATTAAAGGTAGTGGTTCGCCTTCTTTATTAGTAAACCCGTCCAGAAAGACACATTTAGCACCCTGATTTTCCACTAATAATCCAGCTTTGTCCAAATCTTCAACAACTTGCGCTAAAAAAGGATTATAGAAAGATTCCCCACGCTCCTCATCAAAACGAACATCTAGCAGCGCATAAATTACTTCAAATTCTATTCGAGACTTACTGCAAAGAAATTGCCAGGCGATTTTTGTTTCATTATCACCGGATTGTAGCGCTACTACTGCCTGACGCGATCGCTCTCTAAATTCAGCATCATCATCAAATCTTTTTTTAGATTCCCGATAAAACTCAACTAACTCCCCTAAATCTAGTAAATCGTAATCGTTGACTGGTTCAGCCTCCCGCAACTGAGTAATCAACATTCCAAACTGAGTACCCCAATCGCCCACATGATTGAGCCGTAAGACATTATGACCCTGAAACTCCAAAACGCGGGCAATACTATCACCAATAATTGTCGATCGCAAATGTCCAACGTGCATCTCCTTAGCAATATTAGGCGCAGAAAAATCAACAATTACTCGTTTAGGCGTTTTTGCTCCAGCAATTCCCAATCTTGAATCTATGTAGGCGTTTCTTAGCTGTTCTTCTAAATAACTCGGTAACAAAGTCAAATTTATAAAGCCAGCACCAGCTACCTGCGGAGCTTCACAGATATTAGCTACATTTAGCTTTTGAATTATTTGTTCGGCAATTTTTTGCGGTTGCTGTCCCAATCGTTTAGCTAAAGACAAAGCCACATTTGATTGATAATCGCCAAACTTAGGATTACTCGTTGTTTCCAGTAACGGATCGATATCTGCATATTCATTGCCAAAAGCAGCACTCAAAGCCTGCTTAAGTTCAAGTTTTAGCTGCTCTATCGTATTATTCATAAAATAAGAAACTTAAAATAATCAGTGAGAAATATTCTAACTTTAATCCTCACAACTACTTAGCAACACCTAATTAATGGGCTTTTAGCTTAACTCCGAGCGATCGCCAAATCTCGTGAAAAATTTATTCAGTTCGCTTAAGCCAACTTTAGCTATTAGACTGGGGTTTTAACTCTAGACGGGATGAGTTCGCTACAGACAAATTCTCATACTC
>JAPJOW010000245.1 GCA_030826005.1 Aliterella sp. RAGGC_92 | reverse complement strand
ATACTGCATCGGAGGATTGGGGATCGGCGATCGCACATTTACCTTGAGAAATCGCACATTCTCTCCCATAAGTCTCAAATCCTGGCAATTGTTCGCCAAAATACTGTATCCCTTGACAAAAATCTGGAATTGATAACTTTGTTTCTTGGGTCGATGCCGTCATGCTGGCGTTCCTTATAGTTAATTATTTTACGTTTATTCTACAGTTGTGCTGTTCTTTCGATACTTCACTTTTACTTTTTGGTTAAATTAAGATTACTAATTTTTTTACTACCAGTACATTAAACAAGGGCAAACTACGAAAAATACATTGACTGTTTCTATAAATTTCTAAAATTAGCCACTAAATTTTAATAGTAAAAACTCTAAAATCAAAGAAGCCAAGATTCAAAAATATTTATGCAAGTAATTAACGGTTCTAAATCACCACAATTTATCGAATTAATTGCAGCAATTATCCGTCCTACCGAACGTTTAGATGAATGTGCAGCCCAATATGGAGATATTTTTATATCAAAACTAAGCGGTTTTCGCCCTTTTGTATTATTCAGTCACCCGCAAGCAATTGAGCAAATAATGACCGCCGATCCAAACTTATTTGATTCGGGGGTGGCAAATCGAATGTTACATCCTTTGGTAGGGGACTACTCCCTACTATTGCTAGACGGAAATACTCATCAGCGCCAGCGTAAATTGCTAACACCTCCCTTTCATGGCGATCGCATGAAGTCTTATGGCAAGCTTATTTGTAAAATTACCGAAGAAGTAATGAATAAGCAAGCAATTGACAAAATTTTCTCGATTCGTTCTGCTATGCAAGAAATATCTTTACGAATTATTTTACGTGCGGTATTTGGACTAGATGAAACTGAGCGTTTTAGTCAGTTAAGAAAACTTTTAAGTTCACTATTAGACTCTGTAGGTTCTCCGTTAAGTTCTAGCTTACTATTTGTACCAGCTTTACAAAAAGACTTTGGCGCGTGGAGTCCTTGGGGCAGATTTGTCCGGCAAAAACAAAAAATCAAAGAACTTATTTATGTAGAAATTCACGAACGTAGACTTAAAAATAATACTTTGGGAGAAGACATTTTAAGTTTAATGATGTCTGTAAAAGATGAAGCCGGGCAGCCAATGACTGATGCAGAATTAAACGATGAATTAATGACGCTACTATTTGCCGGACATGAAACTACTGCTTCCGCTTTAGCTTGGGCTTTTTACTGGATTCACACCTTACCAGTAGTAAAAGAAAAGTTGCTAAAAGAACTAAATTCGTTAAGTTCTAATTTCGACCCCAATGAAGTTGCTAAACTTCCCTATTTAACGGCGGTTTGTCAAGAAACCTTGCGAATTTATCCAATTGCTATGTTTACTTTTGCGCGTATCCCCAAAGCCTCCTATCAAGTTATGGGCTACAATTTTGAGCCAGGAACGCAGCTAACACCTTGTATATATTTAACTCATCAACGCGAAGATATTTATCCCGAACCAAAAAAGTTTAAACCAGAGCGGTTTTTAGAACGTCAATTTTCGCCTTACGAGTATTTACCATTTGGCGGTAGCAATCGGCGCTGTATAGGTATGGCATTTGCCATGTTTGAAATGAAATTGGTATTAGCTACCGTAATGGCGCAATGGCAAATGAATACAGCCGAAACTAAACCAGTACAGCCAGTTCGTCGCGGTATCACTCTAGCGCCATCAGGAGGCGTAAAAATGAAATTAGTTGCTAAATCCCCCTCTTAACCTAGATAAATTCATAAGTAAAACTTCTGTGTTGAAGCAGCTATATTTAGAAATTACCCTCAACGCTCCTCCAAATATTTGTCCTACGAATAGCTCTAATTCAGGATTAGCACCTCCAAAACCTAATAAATTTGTCTGGAAAGTGGACGGGTACGCCTAGTGGAATAACTTTTAAGTTGGTTCAGCGCATCAATGAAGTTAAGACTGAAATATATAGCGGTTCTGCTTTGAATGCTTATATAGCAATCCATTTTGAGCCAGTGAAATTTTTAACAGCCCCTAAACCCCTAATTCTGGGGGTTGAGAATCTTATTCTCCCCAAAAAACGGGGGCTAGGGAGCGAACCCGTGCCGCTTTTTACAACTGATTTAGGATTGCTACAGTACCCTATCTGGTAATCCTAACGACGCAAATTGTTATATTAGGTTGAGTATGAAGAAAATCTCTTAGATGAAACTTAGCTTATGCGCGATCGCTCTTGATGAAGAAGTTGCTTTACCCAAATGCTTAAGTAGCGTTAAGGGTGTAGTAGATGAAATAGTTTTACTAGATACGGGTTCAAGCGATCGCACTAAAGAAATTGCCCTGAGTTTTGGCGCTAAAGTATATGACTATAAGTGGTGCAATGACTTCTCCGCCGCCCGAAATGAAGCGTTAAAGTACGTTAGCGGCGATTGGGTGTTGGTTTTAGATGCGGATGAGGTATTAGTTCCAGAAATAGTCCCTAGTTTGAAGCAAGCGATCGCAAATGAAACTTATTTACTAATTAATTTACTACGCTGTGAAGTTGGGGCAACAAGTTCTCCCTACTCTTTAGTTTCCCGTTTGTTTCGCCGTCACCCCGATATTTATTTTTCTCGTCCTTATCACGCCCTTGTAGATGACAGCGTAGCGTTAATTTTAGAGCGAGAACCCCACTGGAAAATCGGTAATTTGCCAGGAGTCGCCATCGATCACGTAGGTTATCAAAAAAATGCGATCGCCTCCCTAAATAAGTTTGATAAAGCTAGAACCGCGATGGAAGGCTTTTTAGCCGCCCATCCTCAAGATCCTTATGTTTGCAGCAAGTTAGGGGCTTTATATATCGAACAAAATCTATTTGCTCAAGGGATTGAGTTATTAAAGCGTGGTTTGCAATTCCTAGATGTTGATGCAGATATCGCCTACGAACTTCACTATCACTTGGGAATTGGTTATGCAAAAGTGCAGCAAAACCAAAGTGCGGAGTCTCATTACGAAAAAGCGATCGCGTGTAATGTCTGTGAAATGCTCAAACTGGGCGCTTATAATAACTTGGGCGCTTTAAAACGAGCCAATGGCGACCTAAACGCGGCTAAAACTGCTTTTCAAACGGCGATAGAAATCGATCCTAATTTTGCCACTGGTTATTACAACTTAGGATTGACTCTTAAAGCAATGGGAAATATGACAGAAGCTATAGCAGCTTATAAGCAAGCGATCGCCATTAATCCTGATTACGCCGAAGCTTATCAAAATTTGGGAGTAGTTTTATTAAAATTTGGTTTAGTAACTGATAGTTTAGCCGCCTTTAATAAAGCACTTTCCTTGCACGACGAGCAAAACCCCATCGCCGCGCAACAGTTACGTCAAGGCTTGCAAGATATGGGTTTAATTAAATAATCGTGACTTCCCCCGTATCCAAATCGTAGCGCCCACCTACAATTTTTAATTTCCCTTCACTTACTAAAGCCGTTAATAGCTTTGATTTATTTAATACTTCTAGTTGGTACTGCACGTTAGCAATTACCGCGTTATCAATGCGATCGCCCTCCATTCCCTTTACTCTAGCTACCGCAGGCTTGATATCATCTACAAAAGTGCCAATTTCTCCTTCAACAATTGTATCTTCAACGGCGGCAGTTACTGCCCCACATCTTTCATGACCTAAAATAACAATTAGCCCAGAACCTAAAATTTTTGTAGAATACTCCAAACTGCCCATAACTCTTGGGCTAACAACATTCCCCGCAATTCTAACTACAAATAAGTCTCCCAAACCAACATCAAAAATCATTTCCGCCGGAACTCGCGAATCAGCACAGCTAAGAATAGAAGCAAAAGGATGTTGCTCTGTAGCAATTTCTGCTAGACGTAACAGCGATTGATGGGGACTTCTGCGTTTATCTTGCACAAATCTTCTATTGCCCTCTACAAGCTCTTGGAGCGCCTGAGTTGGATTAATAGGCTGCGGGGTAGATTCTTGAGCAAAAGCGGCGCTTCCTGGCATTAAGGGACTGCTCAAAGCCACAACTGCACCACTTAGCTTGATAAAATCTCGCCGCCCAATATACCCATTAATCCGACTCATAGCTTTACCTTAACGGCGATTACGTTGCAGTTTATCAGCTTCGGCTTGGGTAGTAATTAGGGCATTATCAGGGACAAGAGTGCGATCGCGTAAAGTTACGCCTACAACTACCGCTTTTGTCCCAATAGTTACATTGTTGCCCACTTTCGACTTAAATAATATCGCATCGTCACCAATAGTTAAGTTATTACCAACTTCTAATGGGCCGTGAAAAACAATATTATCGTCGGTATTGAGATTATTACCAATTTTGATATTTGTGCCTTTAAGAGCGTGAAAAGTGACCCGATCTTCAATTTGGGCATTATTACCAATAATAATTGGCGCACCTTCATCAGCGCGAATTGACGTACGCTGACCAACTACGCTATTATTTCCGATACGAACATCGCCAACAATCCGGGCAAATTCATCTAGACGAACATTTTTGCCTACTGTTGGTGCTACGGGTTTAGTATTCCAAGAAGTTTTTGGGGCTGGACTCACGCCAGTTACGCCATCGTAGCCTTTTTCTTGGTATAGCTCGTTATAATGCTCGGCAAATTCTTCGTTAACTTCTAGCACTTCATTTTGAAACTTGGAGTTATCTTCGGCTTTGGATTTTAGCGCGTTAGCTTGAGCTTGAGTTGTAATATTAGCGCCAATTGGTACGATGCGATCTTTGGGAATTGTTACACCACTAACCGTTGCGCCGTGCAGCACAAATACGCCGTCTTCAAGAGTGCTGTTGATAATGCGCGATCTAAAACCAATAAAATTGAAGTTGCCTAACTTGGAATTTTTAATTACTGCTTGGTGAGCAATACTAACTTTATTTTGGGTGCTGCTTGATTTTGCCCCACAATTAGCCGCCGGAGCGGGAGCATTACGCGATGCTATAAAGTGGATATTGTCTTGCAAGTTAGTTTCATTACCGATACAAATTTTAGTACCAGGTTCAGCACTTAAAATAGTATTGGAGGCAACAAAGCTTTTTTCACCAACCGATACATCACCAAATAACTCGACAAGCGGGCTAACGAAGCTGGAAGTTGCTACAACTAACTTGGGAACATTACCAGACTGAGCGAGTACGTCTACTCCTATAGCTAACGTTGACAATCCAGTAAGCGCGATCGCTACAGAGCGAAATTTGACCATGAAATATTTTTTTGGTTAATAGAGGATTATCACTGAAGGTACAACACATTTGGCTGCAATTATTTGAAGAATTTTATCTATTGCGTTAAAACTCCTTATTTTAGATTTCTGGCGGCACTTCAAGAGCGATCGCGCCTAACGCTCCTTTACGAAAATCTGTTAACAATTGTCTTGCCGTGCGTTCTGCATCTCCTTGATAGCGTTTTTGCGCCAAAGCCACTAAATAATCTTCCGCCGTCATAGCCGCATAATCGAGGTCGTACCGCGCTAATAAAGGATTATTTGGTAACAAATCGGTAGAATTAATAGCTAATTGTTGCAACAACTCAATTAAAACTATTGCTACTCGTTGATTGTCGTAGGAAGCATCCCCAATATCATCGCAAATAGCCAATTTGTACGCATTTAACTGATTATTTAATTTAATCGGAATAATCCCCGGAGCATCTAATAATTCTAGCTGGTCAGAAATTCGCACCCAACGCAACTGACGAGTTACCCCCGCCCGCGCCGCGCTTTCGACAACGCGCCGATTTAGTAAGCGATTAATCAAAGCCGATTTACCAACGTTAGGAAAGCCAATAACTACCGCCCGGACGGGACGAGGTAGCATTCCGCGCTGCGATCGCCTTTGGTTAAGTTCAATTCCGGCTTTTTGTGCCGCTTTAGCGACGGCGGTTATCCCCTTCCCGGCTTGCGCGTCGGTAAAATAAGGTTCTTCCCCTTGCTCTCTAAACCACCGCATCCAAGCTTGTTGAGCAGAAGGCAAAATCATATCTAAGCGATTTAGGATTAAAACCCGCGCCTTAGTACCTATCCATTCTTGGACTTGAGGATGATGAGTTGCTAAAGGTATTCTCGTATCTCGCACCTCCAAAACCACATCTACAAGTTTTAGCTGTTCTTTAAGCGCTTTTTCTGCCTTAGCGATGTGACCGGGATACCACTGGATGGTAGGAGTTTTCATAAGAGAAAGGATGGGGAGAGGGGGAGATGGGGAG
>JAPJOW010000244.1 GCA_030826005.1 Aliterella sp. RAGGC_92 | reverse complement strand
GCTACGTCTGGGGCGGTGGAATTGTAGCGGTAGGTGGCAAAATTGCCATGATGCCGATGGCGTTGGGTACGGCGGACTTTATGATCCACCACATTCACGCCTTCCAAATTCACGTCACAGTATTAATTCTCCTCAAGGGCTTCTTATTTGCCCGCAACTCCCGTTTGATTCCAGACAAGGCGAATTTGGGTTTCCGATTCCCTTGCGATGGACCAGGACGGGGCGGCACTTGCCAAGTATCCGGTTGGGATCACGTATTCCTAGGACTATTTTGGATGTTCAACACCATTGCGATCGCGGTTTACCACTTTAGTTGGAAAATGCAGTCGGATGTATGGGGGACTATCGATCCAGATGGAACTATAGCGCATATCACTGGGGGCAACTTTGCCCAAAGTGCAGTCAACATCAACGGTTGGTTGCGCGACTACCAGTGGGCGCAGGCAGCGCAAGTAATTCAGTCCTACGGCACATCTCTATCAGCCTACGGCTTGCTATTCTTGGGCGCTCACTTCGTTTGGGCATTTAGTTTAATGTTCTTGTTTAGCGGTCGCGGCTACTGGCAAGAATTAATCGAATCAATTGTTTGGGCGCATAATAAGCTGAATTTTTCCCCAGCAATTCAACCCCGCGCTCTGAGTATTATTCAGGGTCGAGCGGTGGGAGTGGCGCATTTCCTCTTAGGAGCGATCGTCACTATCTGGGCTTTCTTTGAAGCTCGGATCATCTCGGTAGGTTAGCGGTCAGCTTTCAGGGGTCAGCCCTACAGCAGGGGTTGACAACTGAAAGCTAAATGGAAGCAAATTCATAAAACCTATGGCAACAAAATTTCCAAAATTTAGCCAGGATCTTGCCCAAGACCCGACAACGCGTCGGCTCTGGTACGGGATTGCTACAGGCAACGACTTTGAAAGCCACGATGGCATGACAGAAGAAAATCTTTACCAAAAGATTTTCGCAACCCACTTTGGTCATGTGGCAATCATCTTCCTGTGGACTTCTAGCCTCCTGTTCCACGTTGCTTGGCAAGGCAACTTTGAACAATGGATTAAAGATCCCCTTAACGTTCGTCCGATTGCTCATGCGATTTGGGATCCTCACTTTGGTAAAGCCGCAGTCGATGCTTTTACTCAAGCTGGGGCGACCTATCCAGTTAATATTGCTTATTCTGGTGTTTACCACTGGTGGTACACCATTGGGATGCGGACAAACAACGAACTATATACCGGAGCAGTAGGCTTATTACTACTTGCGGCAGTATTTCTGTTTGCTGGTTGGCTGCACTTGCAACCAAAGTTCCGTCCCAGTTTGTCTTGGTTTAAGAGTGCCGAGCCACGCTTAAATCACCACTTAGCAGGTTTGTTTGGAGTTAGTTCTTTAGCTTGGGCTGGTCACTTAGTCCACGTTGCCATCCCCGAATCTCGCGGACAGCACGTAGGTTGGGACAACTTCTTAACAACCTTGCCTCACCCAGAAGGCTTACGTCCTTTCTTTACGGGTGACTGGGGTGTTTACGCCCAAAATCCAGATACCGCAGAACAAGTATTTAGTACCTCTCAAGGTGCGGGGACGGCAATTCTTACCTTCTTAGGTGGATTCCACCCCCAGACTCAATCGCTATGGCTGACCGATATGGCTCACCACCACTTAGCGATCGCAGTAATCTTTATTATTGCGGGTCATATGTACCGCACCAACTTCGGAATTGGTCACAGCATTAAAGAAATGCTCAACGCCAAGAACTTCTTTGGCGCTAAAACCGAAGGTCAATTTAACTTGCCTCACCAAGGTTTGTACGACACCTACAACAATTCTCTGCACTTCCAGTTGTCTATTCACTTAGCAGCTTTAGGTACAGCCCTATCGTTAGTAGCGCAGCATATGTACGCCTTGCCTCCCTATGCTTTTATAGGGCAGGACTTCACAACGCAAGCAGCTTTATATACCCATCACCAGTACATTGCTGGATTCTTGATGGTAGGAGCCTTTGCCCACGCGGGAATTTTCTGGGTGCGCGATTATGACTCCGAACAAAATAAAGGCAACGTATTAGACCGCGTGCTGAAGCACAAAGAAGCGATTATTTCTCACCTCAGTTGGGTGTCGCTATTCTTGGGTTTCCACACTTTAGGTTTGTACGTCCATAACGATGTAGTAGTTGCTTTTGGTACTCCCGAAAAGCAAATCCTCATCGAGCCAGTGTTTGCTCAGTTTGTTCAAGGCGCTCACGGTAAGGTATTGTACGGTTTTGATACCCTACTATCTAACCCCGATAGCGTAGCTTCAACTGCTGGCGCTGCTTGGCTACCTGGTTGGATAGATGCCATTAATAACGGCACTAACTCTTTATTCTTGACAATTGGGCCTGGCGACTTTTTAGTTCACCACGCTTTCGCCTTGGGTATTCACACCACAGTCTTGATTTTGGTCAAAGGTGCTTTGGATGCTCGCGGTTCTAAACTGATGCCCGATAAAAAGGACTTCGGTTACTCCTTCCCTTGCGACGGCCCTGGTCGTGGCGGTACTTGCGATATCTCCGCTTGGGATGCTTTCTACCTTGCTATGTTCTGGATGCTCAACACTATTGGTTGGGTGACGTTCTACTGGCACTGGAAGCATTTGGGGGTATGGCAAGGCAACGTCGCTCAGTTTAACGAATCGTCAACTTACCTCATGGGTTGGCTAAGAGATTATCTCTGGCTGTATTCAGCGCAGTTGATCAACGGTTACAACCCGTATGGCATGAATAACTTGGCTGTCTGGTCTTGGATGTTCTTATTTGGACACCTAGTTTGGGCAACGGGCTTCATGTTCCTAATCTCCTGGAGAGGCTACTGGCAAGAATTGATCGAAACTCTAGTATGGGCGCACGAGCGGACACCGCTTGCTAACCTAATTCGCTGGAAAGACAAGCCTGTTGCTATGTCTATCGTTCAAGGTCGTTTGATTGGACTTGCTCACTTTACAGTTGGTTATGTCCTAACTTACGCCGCCTTCCTGATTGCTTCAACTGCTGGTAAATTTGGTTGATAATTTCAATTAAAGTGTAGTTGAATAAATCAAATCCCCTGCCTAACGGTGGGGGATTTTTTTGTAAGTTAGTAAATTAATAATAGAAAAATATACTTTTGTGGCAGACGACAGTACCGATCGAAGTTTTTGAGGTTAATATCTTGAAGACAAGTCATATATTTGTATTTAAAAATTGCTTTAGTAAATTGCCTCGAATATCAAACGTAGTCCTATAGAGTTTATTTATGACATTGGTATTTTTTATACATGGTGTTGCTACCAAAGATGCAGGATATTCAAAAAAACTAGAAGCACTAATTAGAGAAGAATTTAATAAGAAAGATAAGCCTCTCCCTCACTTTTATGCCAGCTTTTGGGGAAATGTGTTGAAGCAAACGGGGCAGATTTGGAACTGGGTTCATCAAGATTTGCAAGATTTTAAAAAAATACATCCAACCGTAGATGTAAAAGATATTTTTCGCTATCAGGAATTTAGGCAAGATTTTATTTCTGAATTTTTTGGAGATATTCTGACTTACTTCAATACAGAGAGAGGCAGAAAAATTAGAGAGTTGATTTCTCAAGGATTAGCTGATTTTATAAAAAACTTTCCTCAAGAGGAGGAGTTACATATTATTACTCACTCTCTTGGTAGTGTAGTTTTATGGGATGTTTTGTTTTCAGAAAAATTTGCCCCAGACGATCCCGCGTGGGAAATTCGCGCCATGATTGAATCTTTAACGAGCGATCGCGCTTTTGAGCAAAAAACCTATTTAAAAAGCATTACTACTATGGGTTCACCCATTTTGTTTTTCAACATGATGCTGAATATCAGTTCAGTAAAAATTAAAGACTTTACCGAAAAATATCATCATCAACCCTTAAGATGGCTGAATATTATTCATTCTTCAGATATCATTGCTTACCCACTTAAAGCTAGTATCAACGCGGGTTCAATCCCTACGATTTTTTTTCGTGATAAGTATATTTGGGCTGATGCTAATGGAGCAGAAAGAGGAGCGCGAACTTTTGGTCAAGCTCATGCAGCAATGGCAATAGGCATATCTGATGGTCATGGTTACTACTGGGGTAGTCGCGGTACAGCCCGTTTAGTAGTTGCTAATATTTTGGGGGATTGTACCGCCATAGATTCAGCAACGATTGATAATAATTAAAAGACCGTATATCTGAAAAACTTAATGACTCAATAGTAATATAGTTGAAGCAAAAGCTCTCGATACCTTAATCAATATCCGCCGAGTGAATGTTACCCGCGTATCAAATTAAGTAAAAAGTTGATTTTGAGTTCAGGTTTTATGACGCAAGCTCTACCTAAATTAGTCAGTTTTGAAGAATTTATAGATTGGAAACCTAGCACTGGTCATCATGAACTACACAATGGGGTAATAGTTGAGATGGCGCAACCATTAGGCGAACATGAGGACATTGTGGGCTTTTTGGTCGAAACATTAGTTACCGAATACACCCGTTTAAATTTGCCTTATCGAATACCCAAAACAGTGTTAGTCAAACCTCTTGAAAATGAAACAGCTTACTCGCCCGATGTACTACTGTTAAACCGTCCTAATTTAGCAACAGAACCGAGATGGAAAAAACAGTCAACAGTTAGTTATGCCCAATCAATTCCATTAGTAATAGAAGTTGTAAGTAGCAATTGGCGCGATGATTACTTAAATAAAGCTGGCGACTACGAGGAAATTGGTATTCCCGAATATTGGATTGTTGATTATCTTGGCTTGGGTGGAAGGCGGTTTATTGGCAACCCCAAACAACCAACCATTTCAATTTATCAACTTGTAGAAGGCGAATATCAAGTAAGTCAGTTTAGAAAAAGCGATCGCATTGAGTCCCCAACATTTCCTCAATTGACTTTAACAGCCCAAGAGATTTTCGACGCTGCTTTATCAATTTCTTAATAATAAATCCCCACCTTTCGGCAGAGAATTTTTTGTTGTAATCTTTAATGTGTAATTGGAGAAAGCGATCGCACTAGCTTTAGGCGTTACCTTGCTGATGATACCGCTCCACTTTTAGTTGCTTTGTCAAGCTGCTGAAATTCATCGTCTGAAAGCTCGATTTGGGCGGCGGCGACGTTTTCTTCTAAGTGTGAAACTTTACTCGTACCGGGGATTGGTAGCATATTAGGACTACGCTTTAATACCCATGCTAGGGCTATTTGTCCGGGTGATGCGTCGTGAGCCTTAGCGATCGCATCTACTACTCCCCCTGGCTTGGCTAGGTCGCCAGAAGCTAAAGGAAACCAGGGAATAAAGCCGATTCCCTCCCGCGTGCAGTAGTCAAGCACATCCTCATCAACGCGATCTATGAGATTGTAGCGGTTTTGGACTGTAGCTACAGGGAAGATTTTTCGGGCGGCTTCGATTTCCTTAATCGAAACTTGGCTAAGTCCAGCTTTGGCAATTAGTCCCTCTTTAAGAAAATCAGCGATCGCCCCAAATTGCTCGTCTTGAGGCACTTTCGGGTCGATTCGGTGTAGTTGCCACAAGTCTAGTTGCTCCACTTTAAGGCGGCGCAGGCTCATCAGCACGCATTGGCGCAGGTATTCGGGGCGACCTACGGGCGGCCATAGGTCGGGGCCCGATCGCGTCAATCCACCTTTAGTAGCAATGAATAGACCATCGTAGGGATGCAGCGCTTCAGCAATTAGATCCTCAGAGACAAAAGGCCCGTAGCTGTCTGCGGTGTCAATAAAATTAACTCCAAGTTCTGGCAAGCGTTTTAATACTTGAATTGCCTCCGCGCGGTCTTGCGGTTCGCCCCAAACTCCTTTGCCAGTTAGTTGCATAGCACCGTAGCCGAGCCTTGTCACTGGACGATCTAAAAGGGTAAATTGACCGGAAGCAATAGCGTTAGGTGAAGTCATAGTAATTAACCTTAGTTCGAGAGCCGAAAAAAGCAGGCATTAAGCTGAAGATTATAACTATGTAATGGTTCAATTCCTCATCCTAATGAAGGGGTTAGAAGAATTGACGTTGCCCAACTAAAGGATGAAAGAGTGGACAAGGTGACAGGGTGACAAGGTGATAAACAGAAGGGTTGCTGCAAAGGGACAATTTTATCTAAATCCAGCAATGCCAAAACTTCAAGTAGTTAGTTGCAATATATTTAGCGCCACAGCCTCCGCCACCTTAATACCATCAATACCCGCCGACAGAATGCCACCCGCATACCCCGCCCCTTCACCCGCC
>JAPJOW010000243.1 GCA_030826005.1 Aliterella sp. RAGGC_92 | reverse complement strand
CGCAAACGCGCCGAACAACGTTTGGCAGCACAACACGCTGTAGCGCGCATACTGGCTGAATCAGATACTTTAGGTATTGTCACGCCCAAAATTTTGCAGGCGATTTGCCAAAGCCTAGAGTGGGAAGTAGGCGAATTGTGGAGTATGGAAGCGTCAACAAATGTACTGAAATGCTTGAAAACTTGGCACTTGCCATCTGTAGAAATAACAAGCTTTCAGCAAGTCACCCAAGCGATTAGTTTTGCTCCTGGTGTTGGGCTTCCCGGTAGAGTTTGGGCTAGTGTTGAACCAGACTGGATTATCGATTTAAGTTGCGACGCTAACTTCCAGAGAACTAAAGAGGCGCTAGAAGCCCGATTGCACTCAGCTTTTGGGTTTCCGATCCATAGCGATCGCGATCGCCTAGGAGTAATGGTTTTTTTTAGCAGTAAAAGCCAGCAGCCAGATCCAGAATTATTAGAAATGATGACAGCAATTGGCAGCCAAATCGGTCAGTTTATTAAGCGCAAGCAAGCAGAAGTCGCCTTGCAACAAACAACGACTCTGCAACGGGCAATTTTGGATAGTGCAAATTATCTGATTATTTCTACAGAATTAGATGGCACAATTACAACTTTCAACGCCGCCGCGCAAAAGGAATTAGGCTATAGTCCCCAAGCCATAATCGGCAAAACAACTCTGACTATTTTCCACAAGCAAAGCGAAGTCGAGCAACGAGCCAAACAATTGTCCCAAGAGCTAGGAATCGCTATTGAGCCTGGGTTTGAGGTTTTTGTTGCTAAGGCACGTCATGGCGAGATTGAGGAACGCGAATGGTCTTTTATCCGCTTTGATGGTAGTAGTTTTCCAGTAATGCTGTCGGTAACGGCTTTGCGAGATAATAAAGATAATATTACTGGCTTTATTGGCATTGCCAGCAACATTACCCAGCGCAAACAAGCGATCCAGGCTTTGCAAAGAAGCGAGGAACGCTTTAAAACGTTTATGAATAATAGTCCTGTAATTGCCTTTATTAAGGACGATGAGGGACGCTATGTTTATATCAACGAGCCGCTAGAATCTGCATTTAATATTAGTTCGTCGCAGTTGTTAGGTAAGACAGATTTTGATTGGTTGCCAGTAGAGGTGGCAAACCAAGTGCGGCATAACGATCTTACTGTTTTGTCTACAAAGAAAACTTGCCAAGCAATTGAAAGCGTGACTTTGCCTGATGGCTGTTTGCACCATTGGTTAGTTTTGAAGTTCTCGATCGAAGAAAGTAGCGATCGCCATTTATTAGGAGGCGTTGGTATTGATATTACCGAACGCAAGCAAGCAGAGGAAGAACTCAATTTACAATCTTTGCGATCGCAACTATTTACTGAAATTACGCTCAAACTGCGTCAATCGTTGCAAGTTGCGGATATTCTCCAAACTACCGTTACAGAAGTGCAAAAAATTCTCGCTTGCGACAGAGTATTAATTTATCAACTCGTCTCCAAAGAGTCAGGAACTATTGTTACGGAAGCCGTTGCGCCTAGTTGCAACGCTATGCAAGGGCAAAGTATCGAGCATGGTAGTTTTGGCGAAGTCTACGAAATATACCGCCAAGGGAAAGGACGAGCGATCGCTGACTTAGACGCAATCGATCTCCAGCCTAGCTACAAGCAAATGCTGCAAAACAACGGTGTGAAAGCTAATCTAGTTATGCCGATTTTGTGCAAAGGCGAACTTTGGGGGTTGCTAATTGCCCATCAATGCGATCGCCCGCGTCAATGGACGAATTTTGAAATCGATCTATTGCAACAATTAGCCGATCAAGTAGCGATCGCTTTAGTTCAAGCTCAACTATTGCAAGCGGAAACTCAGCAACGCCAAGAGCTAGAAATTGCCCGCCGTCAAGCTGAACTAGCTTCGCAAACTAAAAGTAACTTTTTGGCGAATATGAGCCATGAAATTCGCACGCCGATGAATGCTATTTTGGGCATGACGGGTTTAATTTTAGAAACGTCTCTAACTCCAGAACAACGAGATTTTATGGAGACGGTGCGAATTAGTGGCGATGCGCTTTTAAGCTTGATTAATGAGATTTTGGATTTGTCCAAGTTAGAAGCTGGCGAGATGGCGTTAGAAAGCTACAATTTTGATTTGTCTACCTGCGTTGAAGAAGTATTAGAACTCCTCGCCCCCCAAGCTCATCATAAAGGCTTAGAAATTGCGGCGCTGATCTATCGCAATGTCCCCACGCACTTGCAAGGAGATGCAGGGCGCTTGCGGCAAATTTTTATGAACTTAATCGGTAATGCGATTAAGTTTACAAGCCAAGGAGAAGTAGTTGTCAGGGCAGAAATGCGATCGCAAACTGCAACTACAGCAACGATCCGCTTTGCAATTACCGATACCGGGTTAGGGATTGCGCCGGAAGATCGAGAAAAACTATTTTCTCCTTTTATTCAAGTAGATGCTTCGACTACGCGCAAGTTTGGCGGTACGGGTTTGGGACTAGCAATTTGCAAGCAACTTGTGAGCTTAATGCAGGGAGAAATCGGGCTAGAAAGCGAACTTGGTAAAGGTTCTAAGTTTTGGTTTGAGGTAACTTTCTCTAAGCAACTCCAACCAGTTTTACTTGTAGATGACTGTAATTTGCTGGCTAATAAACGTTTATTAGTAGTAGACGATAACGTTACCAATCGGACAATTGTCAATTACCAAGCGACTCGGTGGGGTATGCAAGTAGGTGAAGCTGATAGTGCATCTGCGGCGATAGTCGCCCTGGAACAAGCTAAGTCACAAAATCTACCTTACGATCTTGTCGCCATCGATATGCAAATGCCTGAAGTTGATGGCATAACTTTAGGATCGCAAATCAAGGCATCTGCTTTTGCCGATGTACCATTGATTATGCTAACTTCTACCAATCAACGCGATGAAGTACAAAGGGCGCTTGATGTTGGCTTTGCAGCTTATCTTGTTAAACCCGTCAAACAATCTCGACTATTCGATACGATTGTAAATATATTATGTTCGTCCGCCACTGCACCACAAATCCAGCCTATAGAACCATCCGTACCATCTCCGGCTAAATCTGGCTTAAGAATTTTGTTAGCGGAAGATAATCTAGTCAATCAAAAAGTTGCCATTAAGCAGTTAAAGAGTATCGGCTATGAAGCCGCAGATATCGCCGCTAACGGGAAAGAAGTTTTGCAGCTACTCCAAGAAGTTGCTTACGACTTAATTTTGATGGATTGTCAAATGCCAGTTTTGGATGGCTTGGAAGCTACGCGCGAAATTCGGCGCTGGGATGAAAATTGTTTTGTCAATGGTACTCGCCCAGTTATCATCGCCGTTACAGCTAATGCGATGAAAGAAGACAAGCAAAGATGTCTAGATGCGGGTATGGATGATTACCTCAGTAAGCCTGTAATTAAAGAAGAATTAGCCGCAATTATCGAGCGTTGGGCGAACGTCATTTTTGCCCAAAAGTCGCCGTTAGATGCCGAAGCGGATAATTCAGACACGCTTGCTATTGACTGGGAAGTTCTGCACCAGCTATCCGATGGCGATCGCGATTTTGAAATCGAACTGTTGCAAATGCTAGTAGAAGATATGTTACTTCATGTCGCTGCTACAAAAGTAGCGATCGCTGACTCTGACTTTACCCAAGTTGGGCGAGAAGCTCATCATCTTAAAGGTGTAACTGGTAATGTCGGTGCTAAAACTATGTATCAAGCAGCAATAAAACTAGAAGAACTAGCTTTTAATCAAGAACGTAGAGGTACGGGAGATTTGCTGGCTAAGTTTGAAGATTTTATTAGTAAAGTTCAAACTTATCTCAAAGAGCAACAATTAACTGCCGCATCTAAGCTGTAACAGGCTGATAGGACTTGCTCAAAAATAGACAATACCTGCGATCTGGCATTTGTTCGTAGCTCATGCGATCGGCGATCGCTGACATAATTTTTAACCCCCGTCCGCGATCGCCATCGTTAGCTTCAAATTCGCCAATTTCTTGTAATTTTTCTTCTATATTGAATCTTTCGCCATAACTCCAAATCCTAATTTCTATACTGGTATCTAATCGTGCAGCTTCGATATCAATTGGCGTATCATCCGGTAAATTTTTGTGGGCGTGTTCGACAATATTCATAAATCCTTCTTGCAGTAAAGTTTGACACTGCCACCAAATTTCTGCACTGATAACTAACGGTTGATTTAATTGCTCAAACCATGATAAAACTTGCTCTGATGCAGTAATATCTGTAATTGTTTGTAAATGAATTTTGTTCGCCACTTTTGCAACAATATTAATTTTGATATAATGATAACTTAGTTTATTTTACGCTTAATTTATTCTAGATTTAACAAAGAATTTAAAATCACAAAACAAAACTTTTTATTATTATGTTATGTTTAAAATTCTCATTATTGATGACGATCCAATTATTAGAGCAGCGCTGAAAAAAACGCTGCAAAATCAAGGTTATGATACTACGATAGCTAGTAATGGCGAAGAAGGAATTAAACAAGCAATCCTAATTCATCCAGCTTTAATTATTTGCGATTGGATGATGACTAATCTTGATGGGTTGGAAGTATGTCGCCGGATCAAATCACAACCAGAATTAGCAACTACTTTTTTTATTTTATTAACTGCTAAAGGAGAAGTAGAAGATCGAGTTGAAGGACTTGACGCGGGAGCAGACGAATTTCTCTCTAAACCCTTAGAAATGAATGAATTAAAAGCAAGGGTAAGAGCAGGGTTACGGATTCATCAATTAAATCAGGATTTGCAAGCACAAAAGCAAGCTTTAGAAACCCTAAATCAAAACTTGCGTTCGGAACTCGCTGAAGCTGCGGATTACGTGCGGAGTCTTTTACCCGCGCCGTTAGTTGGCAATATTAATACCCAGGCATTATTTGTTCCTTCCGCTCAATTAGGCGGTGATTGTTTTGATTATTATTGGCTTGACGATGACCATTTAGCAATTTATTTATTAGATGTATCGGGACATGGAGTAGGTTCGGCGTTACTATCTGTATCTGTATTAAATGTATTGCGATCGCAATCTTTACCCAAAACTAATTTTTACCAACCGGGGGAAGTTTTAAAAGCGCTAAACTCTGCCTTTCAAATGGTTAATCATGGCGACAAATATTTTACTATTTGGTATGGAGTTTATAACCGCCAGCAGCGCCAACTTATCTATGCTAATGCGGGTCATCCACCAGCATTATTAATAAATAAAAATCCTACGGGTATCGAACAACTAGAACCAACAGGTTTACCCATTGGTTTTTTACCTGATGTTGATTTTGATTGTAATACTTGCGAAATTTTTAAAAACAGCACTCTATATATTTTTAGTGACGGTGCTTATGAAATTCAGCAATTGGATGACACAATTTGGGGACTTAGTGCTTTAAACGATCTGCTGCAAGACTTTACTAATTCTAACTCCCACTTAGAAACCTTATTACAGCAAATTGTAGCTATGAATAATAAAAATACTTTAGATGACGATTTATCGCTCCTAAAAGTAGAATTTGATTAGTATTTGATGCAAATTTTTATTAGATTTTTACTCCAAATACAAATGTTATCAAATAGATTTTTTACAAAATGTCCAAGAGGATGTCTGAGAAGTCCGTTTATTAGTAGCGCTCTTATTTAGATCCCCCCTTTTTAAGGGGGGGAGAATATTTCTTAGTCCCCCTTAAAAAGGGGGATTTAGGGGGATCTGACTGCACGCAAGATCCAAACAATACCTTTTCAGACATCTTCTTATATCTGCTCTACACTTGTGTAGAAAACTTATCTACTTACTTGCTAATACCTTTTGGTCAAAATCTGCGCGATCGGCAAAACTTTCAAAAACGCGATCCATTCTAGTTAGTTCAAAAATCATTCTAACTTGATCTTTAACAGAACAAAGACAAAGCTTACTACCAGCAGTTTTTACAGTTTTCATTGCCGACACTAAAGCGCCTAAACCCGAACTATCCATGAATTTAACATCTTGAAAATCTATTAATACAATATCCGCTCCACTAGCGATAACATCACCGATATTCCGGCGTAGTTCTTGACCTTTAATACCATCTAAAATACCAATAGGCTGAACAACTTTAACTGAAGGACTCATGATTTTATTTTCCTTTAAAACTAAGTTTAATGTTTGCTACATTCTCGCACTTGCTTGTTAGAAATGGCAAGCCTAAATAGTAAGTTTTTTACTTATTTATGAAAATATTTACTAAATAAGCAA
>JAPJOW010000010.1 GCA_030826005.1 Aliterella sp. RAGGC_92 | reverse complement strand
CTATAAGGCAACACTACCATTTTTGCATCCGGCAACCTTTTAACTAAATATCTTGCTTCCGTTACTGAGGGTAAAAGTCGATCTAAAGCACTAGCTAACAGCAATACAGGTTGAGTCAGGCGACGCAACTGCGACGCATCAACATCAAATTCTTTAATCAACGACAACCGCCACTGAACCGTTTCTGGCGGTACTAAACGCATAGTTTTGAGTAAATCGTGCCGAATACTTGGCTCGACTAGCCCCAAAGAGGCTAAAAATGGTAATAATCCTATTGCCCCAAAGTCAAATAAACACGGTGGTAATAAGTAAACTAGCTGGGATGCCCAATTTAGCCAAGGGCGACGATGAAACGCCGATGCTGGGTTAACTAAAATAATTCTGTTAAATAATTGAGGTGCTTGGAGGGCAACTTTTAGCGCTAAAGCTCCGCCAAAAGACTCACCGCATAAGTAGACTAATCGGTACGGATTAATTTTTAGTTCCCCTTCGATTAAGTCGATAACTTGGTTGCTCAAAACATCCCAGCTACTCAAATCGTTAGGTGGAATCATTAAACAGCGCACGTCAAAAGCAACTTCCAAGCCATCAGTTTGCGTTCTTAAAAGTTGGCCCGTTCCATCCATCCCCGGCAAAAATACAAACAGTGGGTACTTCGGCTGTAGCCGTTTGGGAGTTAGAAAACAAGGCTGGCTTGTAAGTTCGGGCATTGTCTTAACTTAAATTATTAAAATTTAAACGGATTTAATACTTCCAAGTTATCAGGGTTTTAGAGAACTTAACTAGAGAAAATAGTTTTTGTTGCCATTTAATAGCAGCCTTGACGTAAAAGCTCAGTAATTTCTGCTTGACAGCTATTAGTTAAATCCGCCACTACAGTTTTTGCTTGTTTGCCTTGGTATTGCTGCCGCATAGACTTTGTAATTCGATAAGGACGACCGATTAATACCGCCACGCGACGATAGATTACCAGTGGATGCCAACCATTTTGATTGAATAAAGGTTCGGAAGGGTCAAATAAACTTAATAATCTTAACGGCACGGCAGAAGTATTCGTTTCGTCTATCGATGAAATTGCTACAGGTAAAATAACTAAATCTTTTACTGGTTTAACTGTATCGCTTCCAACATCCGCACGTAATGCCAAGTGAGCAAATCCCCGTTGAAAATCCGTAATGCCATTAGGTTTAGTAAAATTCACCATTGGGGCTGTACCTTCGGGAAAAACTCCTACAGCTTGATTTGCCTGCAATAGCTGTAAAGCTTGCTGAAAAAATCCTTGCTGGCGCGAAGGTGCGGCTTCTAAAGGAAAACACCCAAGTCCTGTAACAATTTCTCGCATTACTGGTACTTGTCCCATATAGTGATGGCAAGCAAAGCGAATTGGTCTTTCTAGGGCTGCTATCAAAATTGGCGCGTCCATAAAGCTGCGATGATTGCTTACTATCACCATCGGACTACTTTGAGGAATGCGATCTTCGTAGTAGCGAAATATTTTCGTACCTGTGGCGGTTAAAAAACTATGAGAAATTTGTTGCGGGTTGCTTGCATTGTTCATGCGTTGTAGATGTTAATTCATTATTATGAAACTATCTATGTAGGTAATTACTTAACTTAAATCCGCGATCGCTGGCAGCTACTTACTTGCATGACTCTTATACACAGTTATGCTTCTTCAAACTACTACTTTATATTTATTAATAGTCAAGAAAAAAGTATCTTAAGGTATAAATGGCTCAATTGCTTGTATTGTGAAAGTTATTAATTAGTGCGATCGCCCGATTTTCACAAGAATCTTTATAAAAGGTAATAAAAATATATAGTCACAGATTCTGATATATGATATATGAAAGTTTTTAAAAATTATTAAAGTTTCATGGATTTTTCTAGTCAAAGGCAAGAAACCTTTGCTGTTACTACACCGCTTTATTATGTAAACGATTTACCTCATGTAGGTAGCGCGTATCCAACTATTGCTGCGGATATTTTGGCACGATTTGAGAGAATGCGCGGTAAGTCGGTACTATTTATTACTGGTACAGACGAACACGGGCAAAAAATTCAACGCGCCGCCGAGAGCAAACACAAGTCACCGCAAGCTTACTCTGATGAAATTTCTAGTAGCTTCATTTCTTTATGGCAGCAGCTAAATATACAGTACGATCGCTTTAGTCGCACGACAGCAACCAATCACGAAGCAATTGTTAAAGAATTTTTTGGTAGGGTGTGGGATAAAGGCGATATTTATAAAAGCCAGCAAAAAGGTTGGTACTGCGTTGCTTGCGAAGAATTTAAAGAAGAACGCGAACTACTAAGCGACCATTTTTGCAGTATTCATACTAATAAACAAGCAGAGTGGCGAGACGAGGAAAATTACTTTTTTCGGTTGTCAAACTACCAAACTAAACTAGAAGCATTTTATCAAGAACATCCCCACTTCATTGCTCCACAAAGCCGCCGCAATGAAGTTTTAAACTTTGTCGCCCAAGGTTTGCAAGACTTTTCAATTTCGCGGGTAAATTTGAATTGGGGTTTTCCTGTCCCGATTGATTCCAGTCATACCTTATATGTGTGGTTCGATGCTTTGCTTGGCTACATTACAGCTTTACTCGAACCTGACGAGAAACCAACTTTAGATAATGCTTTGGCTAAATGGTGGCCCGTAAATCTACATTTGATTGGTAAGGATATACTACGCTTTCACGCTATTTATTGGCCAGCAATGCTGATGTCCGCAGAACTAGAGTTACCTAAATTAGTATTCGGACACGGGTTTTTAACCAAAGACAACCAAAAAATGGGTAAAAGTCTGGGAAATACTTTAGATCCCGTTGCTTTAGTAGAGCAATATGGCTCGGATGCTGTTAGATACTACTTTATTAAAGCAATTGAATTTGGCAAGGATGGAGACTTTAACGAAAATCGGTTTGTTGAGACGCTAAACGCTGATTTGGCTAGTAACTTAGGTAATTTACTCAATCGAACTTTAAAAATGGCATTAAAGTACGGCTATACTCATGTACCAAATCTTACCAGTGAAAATGTATCTAACGAGCAGCCTTTGAAAGCAGCCAGTGTAGATTTGGGAGAAAAAGTCGCCCTAGCTTACGAGAATTTAGCATTTAGCCAAGCTTGCGAACTAGCGTTAAACTTAGCTAGAATTGGCAACAAATTTATCGATGACCAAAAGCCCTGGACTTTATACAAAGAAGGCAAAAATCAGGAATTAGAACAGGTGCTATATTCTGTTTTGGAATCTGTAAGATTAATCGCTTATTTACTTTCGCCAGTTATTCCTAATGTTGCTAACAATATTTATCAACAACTAGGCTTCGCAACAAATTTTAACGATAAAAACGAAATTTTTGCTACAGCACCATTTTCTATTCATGCTAGTTGGGGAATACTAAGTTACAAGCAGAAGTTAGGCGATCCCCATCCGGTGTTTCAAAGCCTAGAACTAAATTAAGTAGATTGGTATTCAGCGTACTTTTCTATCTAATTTAGTATTTGTAAGGTTACTTTATAAGCACTCAAACTGCAAAATAAGGTAAATAACATCATAAAAAACAATTTTTTGATAAAAGCTGAGGCATAAAAAATGTTAAACAATTTTGATAAAAGTCCAATTTTTACACCAGAACAAGTTTTAGAAAATAGAGGGCGAGTCGCAATTTTTATTGATGGCTCAAATTTGTTTTATGCGGCGTTGCAATTAGGAATTGAAATAGACTACACAAAATTACTATGTAGGCTTACAGGTGGTTCGAGATTGTTACGCTCATTTTTTTATACTGGTGTAGACAGAACCAACGAAAAACAACAGGGGTTTTTGTTGTGGATGCGTCGCAATGGCTACAGGGTAATCGCTAAAGATTTAGTCCAGCTACCTGATGGTTCAAAAAAAGCCAACTTAGATGTAGAAATTGCCGTCGATATGATGGCGCTAGTAGATTCTTACGATACCGCCGTATTAGTTAGCGGCGATGGAGATTTGGCTTATGCAGTAAACGCCGTGAGCTATCATGGGGTGCGCGTAGAAGTAGTTAGTTTAAGAGCAATGACAAGCGATAGTTTAATTAACGTCAGCGATCGCTACATTGACCTAGAACAAATTAAAGAAGATATCCAAAAGACATCGCGCTCTACCTACACCTATCGTCCTTTAGCTAGTCTAGGATTAATGGAACAGCCAGACGATGGCACTTTAGACATTATTAAGTCTTCTGAAGACTAGAGCTAAAAAAGTTGACCATGAATTTTTATTGTCATTTTCCATCGGTTAAATGGCGACTCCTCGCTGCGCCCTTAATGGGTGCGGGCTTAATTTGGGGTTTATTTGGCTGTAATTCGCAAAAACCTTCTATAGAAGCATCGCCCAATACCTCCCCAACTCCCGCAACTCAAAACGAACTAACTTTTAACGATGTCACTTTAGAACAAGCAGACGAACAAGGAAGACCAGTTTGGAAAGTCCAGGGAAAACAAGCAAGTTATAGCCGCGAGAAAAAAGTTGCTCAAGTAAAAACGCCCTCTGGCGAACTGTTTGTTGATGGTAAAGTGGTATACAAAATTAGCGCCCAGCAAGCCCAAATAGAGCAAAACGGCAAACAGTTGTTTTTAACAGGAAAAATTGTTGCGACCGATACGGTCAATGGCGTAGTGTTGCGCGGTAACGAATTAGAATGGCGACCGAAAGAAGATTTGTTAATCGTCCGCAAGCAAATCACGGGGACTTATCAAAAAATTCAAGCCGTAGCAGAAGAAGCAAGAGTAAATAGCCGTTCAGCGCGAGTAGATTTGCAAGGAAAAGTAGTCGCTCAAGCTACCGATCCCGCTTTGCAAATGCGGACTACTCATTTAATTTGGGAAGTCAAAAAACAAACATTAATTGGCGATCGCCCGATTGCCATTGACCGCTATAAAGGCAAAGTAATTAGCGATCGCGCGACAGCAAATGGCGCAAATGTCAACTTAAAAACTAAAATTTTGACGCTGCAACCGCAAGCGCAAATAGTAGCTACAGAGCCACCCGTACAAATAGACGGTAACTCTTTAAGTTGGGACTTAAACGCTGAAGTTGTCACCGCCAATCAACCAGTTAAAATAGTTCATCGCCAGCAGCAAGTAACGACAACGGCTAACCAAGGAAGATTGAATTTGGGCAATGAAATTGTCCATTTAACAGGTAATGTCTATGCCTTAGGGCAGCGCCGTCAATCCCTCAACGCTCAAAAGTTAACTTGGTACTTGCCTACGCAGTTAGTAGAAGCCTCTGGAAGCGTTGTTTATCGTCAAGTCGAGCCGCCCGTAAGTTTTACCGGGCAAAAAGCTGTAGGTAAGTTGCAAGAGCAAAATATAACTGTTAGTGGCGGTAGAGTAGTGACAAAATTTATTCCCTAGCCTTTGAACATAATTTCATTGCGTCTTGCTGCACCTAACGGGCGATTGCTGTCTTGAGGGCGGGGAGTAAGCGCTGCGGGGAGAGTAGGGGCAACTTGCAACTGCTTTAATAGGTTTTGCAATAGTCGATCTTGCTCGTTGCGGAAGCGTTCGATGTCCGAACCGCGATTAATAACTGCAAACCAAACCAAACCGCGATCGCGCGATGGCATTACTCCCGCTAAAGCACTGACCTCGTTAAGCGTACCTGTTTTAATTACCGTATTTAAGGGAATTTGTCGAGTTAATAACGTCCCTCGGCGATCGCGCCCCGATACGGGAAATAAGTCTGCTACCGTAAGCTGGTAGGGAGATAACTGTTTTTGAATCGCCATCAACATCGCACACGCGGCTCTTGGGGAAATGCGATTTTGAACACCCAACCCCGAACCATTAACTAATTGAATTTCCTCTAATGGTACGTTCGCTGCCCTTGCTGCTTTTTGTTGGACAACTGGCGCTCCGCCTAGCAAATAAGCTAACATTTCCGCCATTTCGTTATTGCTATAAACGTTCATCTCTTTGAGAATTTGCGAGAGCGGCAAAGAGCGATGGCGCACTAGCAATATTTGCTTGGGATTAATTAAGGTGGCAATTTTTACTGTCCCGGAAATTGTAATTTGAGGGCGGGGAGTTCCGGGGGGTAAAGTTAAGTATTGATTTTCAACGGTATTTGACCAATTATCAGCATTGAAGGCTTGTTTTAACAATTCACCCGAAGCTATCGGGTTGAAGTTGTAATTCATGGCAAAAGTGCCAGTAATTATCAAGTTTCCCTGGACGCGATTAATGCCCATTGATTGGAGAGCATTACCAAGAGAGATCGCTTCTTCCCACACAAACAAAGGATCGCCATTGCCTTGAACGATCAAATCCCCCTGTAATACGCCCTTAGAAATTGTCCCTGTGGTACTAAGTGTTGTATCGAATTGATAATTTGCGCCCCAAGTGCTTAAAGCAGCGATTGAAGTAGCAATTTTAGTTAAAGAAGCCGCCGGTAAAGGTACAGTCCCTTGATGATTTGCAAGTAGTACAGGCCCTGATTGTATCCACACACCCTGTTGTGACTCTAAGCCTCCTGGAAGACTTCGCAGGTACTGCTGTACTGTAGTAGCGGCAACGGGCGAAGGATCGGGCGCTAAAACTAAACTAGGACTGCTTTGCAGAGCTAAAACTTCTAACGGAGCGACGGGAGAAACTTTGACTCCAGCTTTGTCTAACCATAAAGAAACTAATCCCGATCCAAATAATTCCAGCATTTTGTTTGTCTACAAGTTATGTAAAGATCGCGATCGCGCCAATTTACTTTATTTATTTATCAAATACTTTTCCACTGTCTCACCAAATCAGATTAAGATTGCAAGTTAGGTGGAAAGCATCTGGTAAAATTTTGAAGGTTTCTAGAAATTTAATCAATGGGAGCTACTCGCGCACGGATCGCAATTGATGCCATGGGTGGGGATCATGCCCCCGCCGAAATTATTACAGGGGCGCTGCGAGCAAGGGAAGAATTAGACGTAGAAATTTTGTTGGTGGGCGACCCCCAGCAAATTGAGTCTCACCTGCCGCAGCACGCTAATTTTGGGCAATTAGAAATTGTTCCTTCAGAAGGAACAATCGAAATGCATGAGGAGCCTTTAAGCGGAATTAAACGCAAACCCAAGGCTTCAATTAATGTAGCAATGGATTTAGTCAAGCAGCAAAGAGCCGACGCGGTAGTTTCCGCCGGACACTCTGGGGCAGCAATGGCGGCTGGATTATTGCGCTTAGGACGATTGAAAGGTATCGACCGCCCAGCTATTGGTGCGGTGCTGCCGACAATTGCGAGTAAGCCAGTAATAATTTTGGATGTAGGGGCAAACGTTGACTGTCGCCCGAAATTTTTAGAGCAGTTCGCGCTCATGGGTTCGGTTTACAGTCAGTATGTAATGGGCGTTGACGATCCTAAAGTCGGTTTGCTAAATATTGGTGAAGAATCTTGTAAGGGTAACGACTTAGCAATTCGCACCTACGAATTGCTAGAAAAAAATCCGCGAGTTTCTTTTATTGGCAATGCTGAAGGGCGGGACGTACTTTCGGGGCGTTTCGATGTAATTGTCTGCGACGGATTTACCGGGAACGTACTGTTAAAGTTTGCCGAAGCTGTGGGCGAAGTGATGCTGCAAATTTTGCGGGAAGAATTACCCCAAGGATTGCGCGGGCAAATTGGCACGGCAATTTTAAAACCCAATTTAAAACGGATTAAGCAGCGCGTAGACCATGCCGAACATGGCGGAGGTTTGCTGCTTGGCGTTGCGGGGATTTGTATTATTAGTCACGGTAGTTCTCAAGCGCCGTCGGTTTTTAATGCCATTCGCCTTGCCAAAGAAGCGATCGATCGTCAAGTTTTAGAGCATATCTCGTCCCAAAATGTTAGCAAAAAGCAAACGACCCTTAGCAGTAGTGAAGCGAATAACGATGAGTAAGGTATAAACCAAATTTATCCTCTTAAATACAGTTCGCATCTCATTATTGGAGAATAATTTTGCAAAATTTAGGCGTAGCAATTACGGGGAGTGGCTCGGCAATGCCTGCAAACTGCTTAGATAATGACACTCTAAGTAAGTTAGTAGATACCTCGGATGAATGGATAGCCTCGCGCACGGGAATTAAACAAAGAAGACTAGCTTCTTCGGCTCAATCGGTCAGCGAAATAGCTGCTATTGCCGCAAAAAATGCGATCGCAATGGCAGGAATTAGCCCCCTCGATGTAGATTTAATTATTTTGGCAACTTCCACCGCCGATGACTTGTTTGGCAGTGCCTGTCAAATTCAAACTCAAATTGGGGCAACTAATGCTGTAGCTTTTGACTTGACGGCGGCGTGTTCTGGCTTTGTATTTGGGTTAGTAACGGCGGCTCAATATATTCGGACGGGAGTTTATCAAAACGTCGTTTTAATTGGCGGCGATATTTTGTCGCGTTGGGTGGATTGGAGCGATCGCAGCACTTGCGTTTTATTTGGCGATGGAGCAGGAGCGATCGTCATGCAAGCAAAAAGCCACGATTTCTTACTAGGATTTGAAATCAAAAGCGACGGCACGCAAAATAACTGTCTAAATTTGTCTTATAGCCCCGAATCTCAAGCTTTAACGCCCGATATTGAGGTCGGCAAGGGCAACTTTAAGCCTATTACGATGAATGGTAAGGAAGTCTATCGCTTCGCCGTCCAGCGCGTTCCAGAGGTCATTGACAAAGCTTTATTTCGAGCTAAGATTACCGCCGACCAAGTAGATTGGCTGATATTACATCAAGCAAATCAACGCATTCTTGATGCTGTTGCCCAAAGGCTAAATATTCCCAGCCACAAAGTAATCAGCAATCTTGCCAACTACGGCAACACCTCCGCCGCTTCGATTCCCCTAGCTTTAGATGAAGCGGTGCGGGCTGGACAAATTAAAACCGGGGATACAATTGTTGCTTCTGGTTTTGGTGCTGGTTTAACTTGGGGTGCGGCAATTTTTAAATGGGGAATTTAAGTTAAGCATCTTTTATAAAAATTACAATTTTTCCAATGACTAAAACGGCGTGGGTATTTTCGGGACAAGGTTCGCAAGCAGTGGGGATGGGTAGCGATTTAGTAAATTCCTCTAGCGCCGCATCAGAAAAGTTTGCTTTAGCAGAGGAGATTTTGGGCTGGTCTGTACCAGAAATTTGTCAGCACCCAGAAGACAAAGTATCGCGCACGTTGTACACCCAGCCTAGTTTGTATGTAATCGAAAGCATTTTAGCCGACGCTTTACAAGAGCGCGGCTTCACCCCGGCTTTAGTTGCGGGTCATAGTTTGGGTGAATACACTGCCCTTTACGTTGCTGGCGTATTTGATTGGGCGACGGGACTACAGCTAGTTAAAGCTAGAGCTGAATTAATGGATAGCGCGGCGGGGGGTAAAATGGTGGCATTAATCGGTTTTGACCGCGAACAATTGCACGCTAAAATTGCCCAGACCTCTAATGTAGTTTTAGCTAATGACAATAGTTCGGCTCAAGTAGTAATTTCTGGCACTCCTGAAGCGGTAGAAGCCCTATTACCTCAAATCAAAGTCAAACGCGCTATCCCTTTAAATGTATCGGGCGCATTCCACTCGCCATTAATGGCAGAAGCGGCTAATCAATTTCAAGAGATTTTAGCCCCCGTACAATTTAACAGTGCCACCATTCCCGTAATGTCTAATGTAGATCCCATCCCTTCTACAGACGCAGAGATTCTCAAAGAGCGGTTAATTGAGCAAATGACAGGTTCAGTGCGCTGGCGAGAAATTTCCGAGCAATTAGTCAGCCAAGGGATAGAAAAAGTTGTAGAAGTCGGACATGGCACAGTCTTAACGGGTTTAATTAAACGTACTTGTCCGACTTTAAAGTTAGAAAATATTAGTAGTGCCAAAACGGTACTCAGCGCCCAGTAATCATCTTTGTGTGTCCAAATGGGCAGAAGCCGCGAACCATCAATTAGTCTGTTACTTTACCACCTATTTAAGTGGTCAATTGTTAGCCCTACCCTGCATTTATATTTACGCGGGCGCGTTTATGGTGCGGAAAATGTACCGAAGCGCGGCTCATTGGTAGTTGTCAGCAATCACGCTAGTTACTTTGACCCGCCGTTGCTTTCTTGCGCTGTAGGTCGTCCCGTCGCTTATATGGCAAAAGAAGAACTATTTGGGATTCCAGTTTTGGGCAAAGCCATAAAATTGTACGGAGCATACCCTGTAAGTCGGGGAGCAAGCGATCGCACGGCGATTCGTTCGGCGCTACAATCGTTGGAAAATGGCTGGGCTACAGGCGTTTTTTTAGAAGGTACTCGTACCCCCGATGGCAAAATAAACGAGCCAAAAATTGGTGCGGCTTTAATTGCTGCTAAAGCTCAAGCGCCTTTGTTACCCGTTAGTTTGTGGGGAACTCAAAAAGTTTTAATCAAAGGTTCGCCCTTACCCCGCGCAGTTCCAATTACTATCAGGATTGGTCAATTAATTGCTCCCCCGGCTTCAACAAATCGTCAACAATTACAAGCTACTACTCTTGAATGCGCTGAAGCAATTAAAGCACTCCACGACTTAGGACGATAGTTTTTTTGCTTGCTGTTAGTGCTTTTTACTCCCGCCTAGGGTTGAAAAGATTTTTTAATATATCAAAGGGGTATTTTAGCTTTAAAAAAGCTCAAAAGATATACCAAATGAGAGTAGACTTTTCTTTAACTTATTCGTACCCTTGATTTTGGACTAAATAGGCTGCAAAGTCAGAGAGAAAGGGTTTTAGATTGGGTGCAAACATGAATGAAGTATCTACTAAAGATTTTTGGGACAAGTTAAATAATTTATTTTTAGTCCGTTTTTTATTATTATTTCTCTCCGGCTGGGCTTTAGTAACTCTTTTAGCCTACTTTGAAACAGTAATTGTTATTTTTACATCGGCAGCAATTTTAGCTTTTTTACTTAGCTATCCTGTACGCTGGTTGCGGCGGTTTTTACCTCATGGTTTAGCGGTTAGTGTAGTTTTTATATCTAGTCTTTTGTTACTCGGCGGTCTTACGGCTACGGTAGGGTTAGCTATTTTGTATCAGGGACAACAGTTAATTGATAGCGTGACGACCTTTATAAATTCTTTAGCACCTTTAGTTGGGCAGGCAGAAGACTTTTTGCGCGATCGCAATTTGCAAGTAAATTTAGCTGGAATTGAGGAACAGTTACGCAATCAAGCGCTAGGATTAATTGGTTCTAGTTTGGCTACTCTACAGGTATTTTTGTCGAACTTATTAACTCTAATTTTGATTGCTGTTGTTGCTTTATTTATGTTGCTTGATGGAGAAAGGCTGTGGAATTTAGCGCTAAAAGCGATACCTAGAAAACTACGCAATCGTTTCACCGCCGTTGTTAAGCGTAAGTTCTTAGGGTTTTTTAAAGGACAAGTACTTTTGATGTTATTTTTATCAACTTCTAGTTTTTTATTGTTTTTAATATTAAGAGTGCCTTTTCCTTTAGTATTAGCTTTAATTGTGGCTATATTTGACGCGATTCCGGGAATTGGAGCAACTTTAGGCGTTAGCATAATTACTTTAATTGTCTTGTCTCAAAATGTTTTTCTAGCGGCAAAGGTTTTAATTGCCTGCATTGTCCTGCAACAAATTCAAGATAACTTAATTTCCCCTAGAGTTATGCAGGGATCGCTAAATTTAAACCCAGTAGTTGTGTTTTTCGCCTTATTAGTAGGAGCAAAAATAGCGGGACTACTAGGTGTATTTATTTCTATTCCCATTGCGGGAGTAATTGTAACTTTATTTGAAATAGATGAAATGAAAGCAGAAGCTTAATTGCCCAAATAATTTAAGATAAATAAGTGCAGTAAATTTATTGATGATATGGCAGAACTGAGAGCGGAATTAGCCCAAAACCTAGACGAAGCAGAGTGGGAGTGGCTAATTCCTCACGTCAAGCGCGATAGCGTACTCGTAATAGCAAAAGAATTAAACTTAGTAGATGTGGGAATTGCGATCGCTAGTGATAATTTAACATCCGTGCAACATTGGGTAAGCGAGCAATTAATTCAAAAACCCTCCGAAATTCAATTAAGTGATTGGAATAGCAACTTACAAAAGCGTTTTAATACTCTTATCGTCCAACCTTACGTTTTGATTCAAGAACCCTAATCGCTATTTTGAGCTTTTAGCTAGGGTAGATCCGGTATGACCTGTAATAACCCATAACACCGCCCTGACCCCATCGCGCAAGGCTTTAGAGCGGGTTTCTTGGTTTTTTTGGGTTGGTACTACTATCGGTTGTAAATCGATTCCCTGGCTACCTAAAACAATTTCTCCGACAAGACGAGCGCGGCGCATATGGTAGTCAGCAGTAACTAAATAAATCCTCCGAATCCCGCGCGATTGAAAATCGTCTACAAGCGTAGTGAAATTAGTTACCGTATCCTTGGCTTGATAATCTAAATGCAAGCGTTGGGGGTCAATTCCAGCTTTGGCAAATACTCGCTTCACGTAGTTTTCATTAGTGCTACCAGAGGAAACCCAAATCGGTAATTCTGGATGCTGAAGTGCGAGTTTAGCCGCCAATCTTTCACGCTCTAAATTAGAAGATGAGCCACCCAAAACCAATACAGCTTGAGGAGTTTCTAAACTTCTAACTTGCTTGTAACCTATCCATAGTAGAACTGGTAAAGCAAGCGCGAATAAAAACCGCAACAACTTACTCTTAAATCGTCTTTTTTTAACTAACTTACGATTGTGCCTGCTTTTTAACATAACCTCGCGCTCTAGCACGACGATCTAGATTAGCAGGCAATGGACGGGACTGGCGCGTCTCGAACGCGCGACCTAGCGCTTCAGATTTGTGCAAGTTTCCTTACTCTCTGGACTATATCTTCACCATAGGTTAAAACCTTTAGGTGGCAACCGTTTAGTCTCTACACCTTCCTAAACTCAATTTTGTACTTTCTTTAACAAAATTAACTCTAGGCTTGGCTCGGTATTCCCATGAAGTGCAAACATTGTCTACTCACTTTGTAGGGTTCACCGACTTTGATCGCATTCATTTTTAGAGTTTCCTCTAAAATGCCCGATTTTTCAGGAGGCGCTCGCTCTATCCAACTGAGCTACAGCCCCAGCTAGTAAACAGTTATTATCCTAGCATTACAAAGTTAGAAATTTAAGTTTTAACTAGATAACCACGAGCCGTCCCAACCACCGCCACCTGTTTCTAGTCCGCATAACGAGCTTTTTGCTTCTAAAATTAAGCGCGATTTTCCGTGACTGAGGGAAGATAATTTTAAACTTACTTCCCCGCGCATCGTGTCTTTACAAACAAACTGCAAGCCGTTTTCTGTGGGTGCGCGTAAAGGAGTACCAGGCAAATCCGTTGTCCCCACTAAGCTAATTTCGTACTCGGAGTTAGTCGCGTTCATTTCCCACTTACCCCAAGGCTGAATATTCCAAGTAACTTTGGCATTCCAAGGGACAAACTCGTAAAATTTGCCTTGGTAATGTACTCCAATCATTGCTACCGATTCCATCCACCACAATACGCCACGCTTACCGCCACCCGCCGTTAAAGCTAAATCCGTTTCGCCCTCAAAACTATTGCAATTGAGCCAAAACCACTTTTGCGGAAAAGCACCACCCCAATTTTTTTCACTATAAGCCGGAGCGTTAGTAAATTCGTAGCGTTTGCCATTCCACTCAATCCAGCCTGTAGCCAAACCGTGAGCCATCAAAATTTGCCATCCTGGTTCAAAAATTGGCAAAAACGAGATTAACCCTGCCGTTGATTGCTGTGGCTCGTTATTGTTTCCCCAACCGTAGATAGGCTCAATTTTATACTGCCAACGACAAGTATTATTACTTCCTGGATCTCTAATTGTGCCTTGATTCCAGGTAGCGGAGGCTTGATAGCCTTCTTGTACGTGATAGTCAAATTCTGCGCTTAACAACCACAGTGGTTGAGGAGGCAAATTGGTTTTACCCCAATGACCCAATTCTAGGCGATCGCGATGAGCAAAAAAACGATTAACATCAGGAAAAGTCCGCCATATATACTCGTCATTTATTCCTAAAACCTGCGCCGCACCGCCACTATGAGGCTTTCCCCCTGTAGGATCTTCGATAGAGTACATGAAAGCAAAAGTTTGGTTAATTTCTGGCAAAGTAACGCGATAATACCAACCTTCAAAAAAGCGGCGGGGGCTTTTATCCCATTGATAGCCACTATGAGGAGTTTGTTGGAGCGATTTATTAGGAATACTAAACATGAAAACTTAAATTAGCTGCTCTTTTTAGTATGAGCGATCGCTCTTAGATTCGACATCAGTTAGTTAACCCAAAAACTTTTGCAAATCCACCCAATACCGCCAAAATTAACCCAATAATCACACCTCTGTTAATAAATTCTTGAGTGTCTATACGCTTGACAATGTTATTTACATTCCCTGATAATACTTCGATTTCGCTTTTGAGTGTAGTTTCTACTCTAATTAAATCTGTCTTTAAACCACCGATCTCCTCAGTCATTTTTAGCTTAAAATCATTAACATCCTCGCCAATTTTGTCAACCTTTCCTTCTAACTTGTCAAATCTACCTTCAATTCTGGTTAATATTTCTTTTAGGTCATACTCGATATTAGTCATTTTTCCCCAGTGCGATCGCTTTTCTATAATTTTTTATACATTAACTTGCTTATAACCCGCTTATTTCCTAGATTAGCAATGTTTCGATGCTGGGTGCGATCGCTAGTTTTTATATAAAAGTTTACGTTTACTCGACAATTTTTCGGCTATCAATGAGACATTCCCCATAGTAGTAATCTAACTAATCCCTGTATGGATGCTTTGCGTTGCGCGATCGCGGTGGCTAAGTCTCCCCAAGACTACCAAGCTTTTCGGATTACTCCTGGCGACACTAATAAGTTAGCGATCGTTTTTGATAGTGCTACGGCTAATGTTTCTTTAACAGTTTGTGTAGAAATTTTTGATATTGGTGGTAAAACTCCGCCAAATCGCCATCAAATTGCTGTAGAAATGTTTTTTATTTTGCAAGGTGAAGGTAAAGCAACTTGTGATGGTAAAACTGTAGCCATCAAAGCTGGAGATAGTCTTTTGATACCGCCTACGGGAACTCATGTAATTGAAAATACTGGAAATACTCGCTTATATGCTTTGTGTATTATGATTCCCAATGAAGATTTTACAGAACTTATCCGCAGTGGAATACCTGTAGATTTAGATGAGGAAGACATGGCAGTACTACGCCGCAATGCTCGACTAATTCCAGCTTAAGTTGTAAAAAGTATTTTTTATGAATATCAAAACAAAAGAATTTAATATATCAAAAGATGAACTTCGCCATGTCACTAGCATTGTGTATTACAAACAAATTAAATTTGTGATAATTGTGTTTGCAATTATTACAGTAATAAACATAATAATGGCTATACTTGTTCCTCGTGCTGCTAATATATGGTTGGTTGTTGGCTCTGTAATTTTCCTTAGCTACTTTTTAGCCCTTCCTTACATTAGAAATCCAGCAAAAACGCAAATCAAGCTTCATTTTCAAAATAGGACTTGTGAAATTAATGATAACTATTTCAGCACGGCTTTTGAAGATGGTAGTTTAAGTAAAATACACTTTAATAACTATATAAAAGCTACTAGAGAATCTGACTGGTACTTTATGTATTTAACCCCTGCATATTTTGAATATTTACCAATTAGAGTATTTAATTCTGAAGATGACATAAATGAGTTTGAAGCAGCGTTGAAAACTAAAAAATTAATAGATTAAATGTAAAAAAGCAGAAACGCACATCCTACGTCTCTGCCCTTATCCTAATGAAAGCTTTATTATCTAATTAATAATTAGTATCTAGTAGTTGTAGTCCGATTTACTGTGCTTGGGTCGTCATACGCTACAGTTTTTGGCTTACGGAATAAATTTGCTAAACCAATTAAACCTAATAGTCCTAACCAACCCCAATTATTATTATCGTCTTTAGTCTCTTGGAATGGCGTAGTGTCAAAGGTAGGAGCGTTAGATTCGGGGCTAGTTTGAGTTGTAGGGGCGGTAGAATCAGTTTGAGCCAATACAGGTAGAGATAAAGGCATTACTGCTAAACTTGTAGCGATAACAGTTGCACCAGCGATCTTAGATAATTTGGAATTTTTCACAATGTTCTCCTTTGGGCTTAATACTTTGGTTGCTTGTCAGTTAATTATTTTCTACAAAAATTACGGTCGAATTAGCAAACAACTTTCCACCTAAATCTATCTATGTTTTAAATAAATAGAATCAATCTTTGGATTAAACTTTTTTCATGTCTGAGTCTTCCTATAGAAATAGAGCAAGCCTACAGCAACGAGTTTGTTTTTTATAGCTGAAGAAAATAAGTTGTAAAAACTAAAAATAGGAGGCACTTTAGCACCTCCTATAAACAAAATAAATATTTTTGGTTAGTAAATATTATTTGTAGCGATCGCACTATTCTAAATTAAGTAGCGCGATCGCGCGTTATTTACTGCACCGAAAGCAATTCTTTATCTAATACAGCTTTGGGATCGGCTTCAGGAGTATCTGCTTCCGATGGCGGTACTACTTGCCAAAACTGCGGCAGAGATTTTGACCAATTAGCTAGTATTTGCTTGGCTTTTGGCGATCCGGTACGTTCGGCGTGAAGTTGAATAAGTTGCTGTAATTGTCCTTCACCCACTGTTGAAGCATTTACTCTTTGCAACTTGACGATTTCTGGATTGACTAATTGTGGAAAATTACCATCTTCATCTAAAAAGTATCCCAAACCGCCAGTCATTCCAGCGCCGACATTACGTCCAACTTTGCCGAGGACAACAATGACACCGCCAGTCATATATTCGCAACAGTGATCGCCAGCACCTTCAATTACCGCCGTACCTTTGGAGTTGCGGACAGCAAAACGTTCGCCAGCTAAACCATTAGCAAACAAAAAGCCTCCTGTCGCGCCATACAAACAAGTATTACCCACAATTACGTTGTGTTCTGGTGCGTAGGTTGCATCCGTTGGTGGCGCAATAATAATTTCGCCGCCGTGCATTCCTTTACCGACATAATCGTTAGCTTCGCCTTGCAGTTTTAAGGTCATATTTGGCAAGTTGAAAGCGCCAAAACTTTGACCGACAGAACCCGTAAAGTTAACCTCGATTTGTCCGCTAAAGCCGCTATTACCGTACTGGGAGGCAATTTTTCCGGCAATTCTCGCGCCAACAGTTCGGTCTGTATTGACTATTTCGTAAGTTTTGCTAACGTTACTAGCATTACTGATAGCTGCTTGAACTTCTCTATCGGCTAGAATTTGGTCATCTAAAACTACACCGTTGCTGTGGACTGTTTCGTGATTTAACCAAGTGCGATCGCTTTTTGTATCGGGTAACACTGTTAAGCAATCAAGGTTAAAGTCTTCAGTTTTGGTAAGTTTTGCACCATCTTTAACTTTGAGTAAATCCGCGCGTCCAATTACGTCCACTAAAGAGCGATAACCAAGTCTAGCTAACAAACTGCGGACTTCTTCAGCGACAAAGTAGAAGAAATTAACAACGTGTTCCGGCATTCCGGGGAAACGCAAACGCAAATGTTCTTGTTGACTTGTAACCCCTACCGGACAGTTGTTTGTATGGCATATCCGCGCCATAATGCAGCCTTCCGCAATCATCGCGATAGAGCCAAACCCATATTCCTCACCGCCCATCAACGCGCCCATAATCACGTCCCAGCCGCTTTTGAAGCCACCATCGACGCGCAAAATAACGCGATCGCGCAATTTATTTTCCATTAATACGCGATGCACTTCTGTTAATCCCAATTCCCAAGGACTACCAGCGTGTTTAATTGAACTTAAAGGCGACGCGCCCGTCCCGCCATCGTGACCGGAAACTTGGATAATATCGGCGTTGGCTTTGGCAACTCCCGCAGCTACCGTTCCGATGCCAATTTCGGCAACTAATTTCACCGATACTTGCGCTTGGGGGTTAATTTGATGCAAGTCAAAAATCAACTGCGCCAAATCCTCAATGGAATAAATATCGTGGTGGGGCGGGGGTGAAATGAGGGTTACACCGGGCTTAGTACGGCGCAACATGGCAATATAGGGGCTAACCTTTTTACCAGGTAATTGTCCGCCTTCCCCTGGCTTTGCACCTTGAGAAATTTTAATTTCAATTTGCCTAGCATTCATTAAATACTCTGGCGTTACTCCAAAGCGTCCCGCCGCTACTTGCTTAATTGAACTTGAGGCGGTGTCGCCGTTTTTCAAGCCTTTTAAATGCGGTAATAATACTGACGTACCTTCGGCGGTTACATCATCCAAAACTTTGTAACGTACTGGATCTTCGCCACCTTCACCAGAATTAGATTTACCACCAATCCGGTTCATAGCGATCGCTAAGGTTTCGTGAGCTTCCCTTGATAGCGCTCCTAAAGACATTCCCCCCGTACAAAAACGTTTAAAGATTTCCGTTACAGGCTCTACTTCTTCTAAAGGTATAGAATTGCGATCGCTCTTTAAGTCCAACAAGTCGCGCAATGCCGTAACTGGCTTACCTTCTAGATGTTTTTGGTAAATTTCGTAATGGTCGTATTGCTGAGTTTTGACTGCTTTATGTAACGCCTTTGTCAATTCCGGGCTATTTGCGTGATATTCGCCGCCTTGACGATACTGAACAAAGCCAAGGTTTTCAAGCTTTTTAATTGTCAATTCTGGGAAAGCTTTTTGATGAAAAGATAAAACTTCTTGAGCAAGTTCGCAAACACTCAAACCACCTAACCTTGAAGTTGTGCCATAAAAGCCCAGTTTCAGCAAGTCTTGACCAATGCCAATCGCCTCAAAAATCTGCGCTCCCTGGTAGCTTGTCAGTAGCGAAATTCCCATCTTCGACAAGATTTTGAGTATGCCACCTTCTACAGCTTTGCGATAGTTAGCTAGAGCCGTATCTAAACTAATAGTGGGGATTTTCTGCCGCTCCATAAACTGCTGAGTTTTGGGGTCAGTCCACCAACTTCTAACGCTATCTAAGGCTAAATAAGGACAAACCGCACTTGCACCATAACCAATCAAACAAGCAAAATGGTGGGTACTCCAACATTGCGCTGTATTGACGATTAAAGAAGCTTTCATCCGCAACCCTTCACGGATGAGGTGATGATGAACAGCACCAACGGCAAGTAAAGGGGGAATGTAGGTATCTTCAGTATTTAGGGTAGCGCGATCGCTTAATACGATAATTTTTGCCCCAGCTTTAACCGCTTCCACCGCCTGCTGACACAAAGATTTTACCGCCGCTTCTAAACCATTAGGCCCGTTAGAAATTGCAAACAGCGTTGATAACTCGGTTGTTTTAAATTCCGAAGTTTTTATCTGTTCTAATTCGCTCTCTAAAAGTACGGGAGTTTCCAACTTTAGCCTTTTAGCATATTCTGGCTTGGGTTCTAATAGATTCCCTCTCGCTCCTAGTTCTATATTCAGCGACATTACTAAGCTTTCGCGCAAGGGGTCAATGGCTGGATTAGTGACTTGAGCAAAACGTTGCTTAAAGTAGTCGTATAGTAAATGCGGCTTTTCCGACAGCACAGCTAAAGGTATATCATCACCCATGCAGAAAGTTGGCTCTTTACCATCGCTCGCCATCGGTTGAATAACCATTTCTACATCTTCAGTTGTGTAACCAAAGGCGATTTGATGGCGGAGCAAAGTTTGTCTATCAGCAGTCGCGCTAGGTTCGGGTAAAACTTCAGTATCCAATGGTTGCAAGCTAGGCGAACCATTTTCGGCTTTGATGGGTTTAATCGCAAGTTCTACCCGGTGTTGCTTCAACCATTCGCCGTAGGGATGTTGTTTTGCAACGCGCTGCTTAATTTCCCAATTTTTTAAAACTTCGTGATTTTCTAAGTCTACCGCGATCGTTTGTCCTGGCCCTAATCGCCCTTTTTCGACAATATCGGCTTCGGGAAAGTCTACAACCCCAGCTTCTGAAGCAACAACAATGTAACCATCTTTAGTTATCGTGTACCGCGCAGGTCTTAACCCATTGCGATCTAAAGTTGCACCTACTTTTTTACCATCGCTAAATACTAACAGCGCCGGGCCGTCCCAAGGTTCTTGAATGCCGCTATAGTACTCGTAAAAATCGGTAATTTCGGGATATTTGTCTAAATCAGGCTGATTCTTATAAGCTTCTGGCACCATAATCATTAATGCTTCCAGAGGACTGCGCTCTGACCTTACCAACAACTCAAGTACGTTGTCTAAAGTCGCGGAATCGCTGTTATGAATGTGAACGGTGGGCTTCAATTCATCTAAGCGGTTTTTCCAAACTGGATGATCTAAATCTGCTTCTCTTGCCATCATCCAGTTGATGTTACCTAAAAGCGTATTAATTTCGCCATTGTGTCCCAATAGTCGCATTGGCTGCGCTAACGGCCACTTGGGCATAGTATTTGTACTAAAACGCCGATGATAGATCGCAAAAGCACTTTGATAAATGGGATTTTTTAAGTCTGGGTAAAAGTCTCCCAATACTGCCGATCGCACCATGCCTTTATATACTATGGTACGGCTAGAAAACGAGCAGAAGTAACAAGCATCCGCTTCTTGTAAATTCAGACTTCCTATAGCTTTAACAATCCGGCGGCGACTAATATATAATTGACGCTCAAGTTCGTCACTGGCAAACTTAGATTCTACAATTAGCTGCTCGATTTGGGGCTGATTTTCTTTGGCTTGCACTCCCAAAGTTTGTGGCTGTACCGGGACTACTCGCCAGCCTAATAGTTTTATATCTTCTTGTTGTAAAATCTGTTCGGCAACTTGCTTAACTTTGTTTGCTTCTTCTAAGTTTTGCGGTAGAAACATCATTGCTACAGCCAAATTCTCTTTAGATGGCATTGCTATATTTTGCAACGCAAACCACTGTTGCAACAATTCCCAAGGAATTGCGGTCATAAGTCCCGCACCATCGCCAGAATCTTTGTCCGCACTACAACCGCCTCGATGTTCCAAACAAGTCAAAGCAGCTAAAGCTTTTTCAATTATTTCGTGATTTGCCTTATTTTCGCAATTAGCAACTAAACCTACACCACACGCATCCCTTTCCTCTACCAACCATCGGGGTTCCATATATGTCAAAGACTCTGTATTATTTACGTTTTGATTATCTGCAAGTAAGTTTTGCTGGCGTTCCATAGGCTAGTCCTAGCTTATTTATTTAGTTCAGAATAGGTGAAAGTTATTGTAGGTGTAGATGTTGAGCTTGCTAAAAAATTTTAGCAATTTGATTAAAGCACGCGCGCGTTATTGCTAATATTTGCCAAAAAGTAGGGTTTTTAAGTATTTTTTTACCAACTCGCATTTATTCTTGAGTCAATACATTTTCCAGAAAATGCAATCAAAAAAATTCGCGAACGAACCACCACTATTTACCACACCAACACCTCTAGCTTACAATTTCTCAGTCCCAGTAATCAGCTTGGGAGCAAAAGACGCAATCGGGCTAATTTACCATTGCTTTGAGCCAACCCGATTTAATCTATTAATTACTGGGCAAGACTTGAAAAACCTTAGTGAGTGCCAATCGAGGCATCAAGCTAATCTATATTATGACGTTAAAGCAATAAATATAAGTCATTAATTTTTAATATTTATCGCTAAATTATCCTCAACTTGTCTAACTTATGGTAAAAGGTTCAATTTTTCCGAAAATTTGCTTGAAATCAAAGCTCCTGTTGTTGCTAATAACTGCTTTAGGAATGCTACCTGTGGGAGAAGTGCGAAGCCCTGCGGGCGCGCTTGCGCTATCGCAATCTAACACCCATAACAAGGAAATTTTACTCAATAATCGCCCTTTATCAATTGCCTGGAGTCAATGGGAACAAGCAGGTAAAACCCATATAGGCATTAGCGATACGGGAATAGCACAAATTCTGGGCGTAGATTTACTCAATACGAACGATCCTACCAAGCAACCGATTCAATGGTTTAACGAGCCAAAAACTACCCCAATTGTCCTTGCAACTAAGCTCAATGGCGGCTATCGATACTTAGATATAACTAATTTTTCCCCTCCTGGTTGGCAGTTTGCAGTTAAAGGCAATTCTTTAGTAATTACTTCACCAACTGCTAAAATTCAGGATATCCGGCTGGGTAAACAAACTTTTGGCGATCGCATTGTTGTAGATTTAGACCGTCCTACCTCTTGGCAAGTCAGTCAACAAGCCCCGCCACCCAAGCCAAAAACAATAGTTAACGAGTTAGTCGGGATTGTCAAAGCCCAAATAGCTAAACAAACTTGGCTGATAACAATTGACGGTAATATTAACCCCGCTTTTGCTGAGTCTTTCAATTCTCCGCCGTCGGAAATCGTCAAACTCGAACCTACACTAGCTTTAACCAATATTCGGCTTAATCTCCCCGTCGGGCTATCTCCCCGCGTTACGACTTTAAATAATCCCCATCGCTTAGTAATTGATATTCGCCCCGACGCAATGGTAGAAAAAAATATTCTGTGGGCGGATGGTTTGCGCTGGCGACAGCAGTATGTAAGCTTGAATGAAGATCGTTTTGCGGTGACATGGTTGGAATTTAACCCCGCCAAAAACTTAAAAATGCTGCCCTTTTGGAGCGAAGCTACAACTCTTGTGGGGACTGCGCCTTTAATAAAAACCGCCGAGCGTTATAATGCCGTTGCAGCAATTAATAGTGGCTTTTTTAATCGCAAAAATCAGTTGCCTTTAGGCGCAATCCGCTTTAATGGTAACTGGATTTCTAGTCCAATTCTCAATCGCGGGGCGATCGCTTGGAACGATCGAGGCAAAATAAAAATTGGTCGTCTTAGTATCCAAGAATCTATAACTACAAATACTGGGCAAACCTTACCGATTAAAACTTTTAATAGCGGCTACGTCCAAACTGGTATAGCTCGTTATTCTCCCGTCTGGGGCGCTACTTACAGCCCGCTTACGGATAACGAAACTATTGTTACCGTCCAAAATAACGCAGTTATAGCGCAACTCCCTGGCGGCGCAGCCGGAAAAGCAACTTTTCCCATCCCTACTAATGGCTACTTGTTAGTCGCGCGCGGTAACAATCTTTCAATTCCTGTTGGCACAATTTTTCGCTTGCAAAGCGCCACTATTCCCGCCGACTTTGCGACTTATCCCCAAATTTTGGCAGCCGGCCCGGTTTTAATGCAAAATCGGCAAATCGTTCTCGATGCTAAAGCTGAAGGATTTAGCGATGCTTTTATTCGCGAAAAGGCAATTCGTAGCGCAATTTGCACTACAGAAGCGGGAAATATACTAATTGCCGCCGTCCATAACCGCGTTAGTGGTGCTGGCTCTACTTTGGCAGAAGCTGCTAGAGTCATGCAGCAACTAGGTTGCAACGACGCACTCAATTTTGATGGGGGTAGCTCTACCAGCCTTTACTTAGGAGGACAACTAATCAATCGTTCGCCGCGTACTGCCGCCCGCGTTCATAATGGATTAGGAATTTTTCTCCAAGCTCCTTAAATGTATCTAATTAAACAAAATTAACTTCTAATTATAAAGAGTTGATGTAGAATGCTAAATTTTGCCGTTTACCCTTCCCCTAATTAAATATATTTTGTTATCTTTGGCTAGAACAGGTGAGCTATGGGCTGATTTTAACCCCGATCGATTGAGTTTTTGACCTTACACTACTGAAGCATTTAGCAATTCAAGGAGAAAAAATGGTTCAACAAGTCAAAGAATCCCAAGAACCAGCATTAAACTTGCCAACAGGTGTAACTCATAAAGGAGTTGCAGCAACAGAATTACGTCCTTGGGGATCTTTTACAGTTTTAGAAGAAGGGCGAGGCTACAAAATTAAGCGCATTGAGGTTAAACCCGGTCATCGCTTAAGCCTCCAAATGCACCACCACCGCAGCGAACACTGGATTGTAGTCTCTGGAACTGCTAGAGTTACTTGTGGCGATAATGAAGTAATGCTAAGTAACAATCAATCTACTTACGTTCCCCAATGTACAAACCATCGCTTAGAAAATCCTGGGGTAATTCCTTTAGTTTTAATTGAAGTTCAAAACGGCGAATATTTGGGCGAAGATGATATTATTCGTTTTCAAGACGATTACGCGCGCGGCAAATAAATAAACGTTGTTTCAAAACAACTTTTCGTCCGTAAAATTTATCTAAAATATCTAATTAATCCCCGTTGCTCTTTTAAAAATAGGTCGGCGCGGGATTTTATTTATCTCTACTCCCATGATAACTATCAGTCCCGCAGCAATTAAAGAAATTAGCCGCCTTAAAGCAAAACTTGCTAACCAAGAAGCTTCCTTTCGCCTGCAAGTGCAAGCCGGAGGCTGTTCGGGTTGGATTTATAACTTAAAATTTGATACGCCAACTCAGTGCGATCGCTTTTATCAAGTTAACGGCATTGATGTAATTATCGACCCTAACAGCGTCGAGTACCTAAACGGACTAACTCTCGATTACTCAGAAGACTTAATGGGCGGTGCTTTTCGCTTTCATAACCCCAATGCGCTAACTTTTTGCGGTTGTGGAAATTCTTTTTCAAGCGTTACTACAAGTAAATAGAGAATTTAATTACTTGATTGACACGCCTCTAGCAAAATAGATATAATCAGAATTTGTAAAAACTTAGAACAGCAAAACCTTAACCGTGCTGTAACTCATGCCAACTATACAGCAATTAATTCGTACAGAACGACAAGTAGCCGAAAAGAAAACAAAGTCACCAGCTTTGAAGCAATGCCCCCAGCGTCGGGGCGTTTGCACCAGAGTCTACACAACTACACCGAAAAAGCCCAACTCCGCGCTACGGAAAGTAGCCAGAGTACGTTTGACTTCAGGATTTGAGGTTACAGCGTACATTCCCGGTATCGGTCACAACTTACAAGAACACTCAGTCGTGATGATTCGCGGCGGTCGGGTCAAAGACTTGCCCGGAGTGAGATACCATATTATTCGCGGGACTTTAGACACGGCAGGAGTAAAAGACCGCCGTCAAGGTCGCTCTAAGTATGGTACAAAGCGTCCAAAGCAAGCTTCCTAAACTTTGAAGTTACTTGCAGTAAGGCAGAGATGAAATAAATTTTTGCCTTGCTAAAGTATTTAGAAATTAAAGTTGCAACTCAAAAAATAAATTGAGGCGCAGTTCGTAAAAAGCTTTATAAGTAACCATAAAAGACGTTCTCCCACAACTCTAAGCAAAGATTGCGGTCGATGTGTTCATAGTTGACGACCTAGCAGTCAAGACTTACACAGTAATTAATGCGACTTCTCAACTAATCCAGTCACTAGAAAAACCTTTACAGGCTAAGTTATGTCTCGTCGTACAGTTATCCAAAAACGCCCCGTTCCTCCCGACTCTGTGTATAACAGCCGTCTAATCAGCATGATGATGCGACGAGTAATGCGGAGCGGTAAAAAATCCATTGCCGCCGGCATCGTTTACGATGCAATGAAAACCATCGAAGAACGTACGGGCAGCGATCCGTTAGAAACTTTTGAAAGAGCAGTGCGGAATGCCACACCTTTAGTAGAAGTAAAAGCCCGCCGCGTTGGTGGCGCAACTTACCAAGTACCGATGGAAGTGCGGACAGAAAGAGGAATAACTTTAGCTATGCGGTGGCTGATCCAGTTTTCCAGACAGCGCCCAGGACGGACTATGGCAAGCCGTCTCGCTAACGAACTCATGGATGCGGCAAACGAAACCGGGAACGCCATCCGCAAAAGAGAAGAAACCCACCGGATGGCAGATGCGAATAAAGCATTTGCTCATTACCGCTACTAGACGGTTTTCCGTAAAAGTATAGAATCTTAACAGACAGTAGCATATAGATAAGTGCGGCTAAAAATTCAAGGAGGCAGCTAACTGTGGCACGTACAGTCCCACTGGAAAAAGTACGCAATATCGGGATTGCGGCTCATATTGATGCGGGTAAGACAACAACTACCGAGCGCATTTTGTTCTATTCAGGTATCGTTCACAAAATTGGTGAGGTACATGAAGGAACAGCAACCACCGACTGGATGGAGCAAGAGCGGGAAAGAGGAATTACCATTACTGCGGCGGCAATTTCCACCAGTTGGAAAGATTACTCAGTCAATATTATCGATACACCCGGTCACGTAGACTTTACAATTGAAGTCGAACGTTCTATGCGCGTGTTGGATGGGGTAATCGCCGTATTTTGTTCGGTGGGCGGCGTGCAGCCTCAGTCAGAAACCGTATGGAGACAGGCAGACCGCTACAAAGTACCAAGAATTGCTTTTATCAACAAGATGGATCGGATGGGCGCGAACTTTTATAAAGTTTACGAACAAATCCGCGATCGCTTGCGCTCGAACGCAGTAGCAATTCAATTGCCGATTGGCAATGAAAGTGAATTGCGCGGCATTGTTGACTTGGTAAAGATGAGAGCCTACATCTACAACAACGACCAAGGTACAGATATTCAAGAAACAGAAATTCCTGAAGAAATGCAGGATCTAGCTCAAGAGTATCGCGCCAAGCTTGTTGAAGCGGCAGCAGAAACCGATGAAGTATTAATTGAAAAATACTTTGAAGGCGTTGACCTGACCGAAGCAGAAATTCGTACCGCCTTGCGTAAAGGAACAATTGCCGGGACAATTGTTCCCGTCCTTTGTGGCTCGGCATTTAAAAATAAAGGCGTACAGTTACTCTTAGATGGGGTGGTAGATTACTTACCCTCACCCTTAGAAGTACCGCCAATTCAAGGCTTGCTACCCAATGGTCAAACCGTCGAACGCCACGCCGACGACAACGAACCATTGTCAGCCTTGGCATTCAAAATTATGTCAGACCGTTACGGTCGCTTGACATTTATCCGCGTCTACTCTGGCGTACTCAAAAAAGGTAGTTACGTTTACAACGCAACTAAAGACAAAAAAGAAAGAGTATCGCGTTTAGTGCTAATGAAAGCTGACGATCGCATAGACGTAGATGAATTACGCGCGGGCGACTTGGGGGCAACTCTTGGGCTGCAAGACACCTTTACTGGTGACACAATTTGTACTGAAAGCGACCCAGTTATTCTCGAATCGTTGTTTATTCCTGAGCCAGTAATTTCAGTAGCTGTAGAGCCAAAGACTAAGCAGGACATGGACAAGCTATCGAAAGCCCTGCAATCGCTCTCGGAAGAAGATCCCACGTTTAGAGTTAGCGTAGACCACGAAACCAACCAAACTGTAATTGCCGGAATGGGCGAACTACACCTAGAAATTCTCGTAGATCGGATGCTGAGAGAATTTAAGGTAGAAGCAAACGTGGGCGCGCCACAAGTTGCTTATCGAGAAACTATCCGCAAGCCTGTAAGGGCGGAAGGTAAGTTTATTCGTCAAAGCGGCGGTAAAGGACAGTACGGTCACGTCGTGATTGAAGTCACTCCAGGCGAACCGGGAACGGGGTTTGAATTTGTTTCTAAGATCGTTGGTGGCGTTGTACCTAAAGAGTACATTGGCCCGGCGGAACAAGGAATGAAAGAAACCTGCGAATCGGGCATACTTGCGGGCTATCCAGTGGTAGATATTAAAGCCACCTTAGTAGACGGCTCTTACCACGATGTAGACTCGTCAGAAATGGCATTTAAGATCGCAGGTTCGATGGCAATCAAAGAAGCGGTAATGAAAGCCGCGCCCGTACTGCTAGAACCGATGATGAAAGTTGAAGTAGAAGCGCCAGAAAACTTCCTAGGGGATGTAATGGGCGATCTCAACTCCCGTCGCGGTCAAATCGAAGGCATGGGATCGGAACAAAATCTAGCTAAAGTAACGGCGAAAGTTCCTTTGGTGGATATGTTCGGTTATGCTACCGATATCCGTTCTAAAACCCAAGGTCGGGGTATCTTCTCAATGGAGTTTAGCCACTACGAAGAAGTACCTCGCAACGTAGCTGAAGCAATTATTGCAAAAAGCAAAGGAAACGCTTAAAAGAGTTAGGGATTTAAGTAATACGTTTTCAATTAAAATTAAATTGTTAAAACGTATTATTTAACCCATTCTCCAAATTGTTCTAAACTCAAAGTTCAACACTCAAAACTAAATTCAATGGCACGCGCAAAATTTGAAAGGAATAAACCCCACGTTAATATCGGTACGATCGGCCACGTAGATCACGGTAAAACAACCTTAACCGCCGCAATTACAATGACCTTGGCTGCCCTAGGACAAGCTCAAGCCCGGAAATATGCGGATATCGATGCCGCTCCTGAAGAAAAAGCGCGTGGCATCACAATTAACACCGCTCACGTTGAGTATGAAACCGAAGGTCGTCACTACGCTCACGTAGATTGCCCCGGACACGCTGACTATGTAAAAAACATGATTACAGGTGCGGCGCAAATGGACGGCGGTATTTTGGTAGTGTCCGCCGCAGACGGCCCGATGCCCCAAACCCGCGAGCATATCTTGTTAGCAAAGCAAGTAGGCGTTCCTAACCTAGTTGTATTCTTGAATAAAGAAGACATGGTAGACGATGAGGAATTAATGGAACTTGTAGAGCTTGAAGTTAGAGAACTTCTCAGCAGCTACGATTTTCCTGGCGACGATATCCCCATTGTTAAAGGTTCGGGACTATTGGCATTGGAAAAAATGACCGAAAACCCCAAAACGCCACGCGGAGAAGATAAGTGGGTAGACAAAATCTACGAACTTATGGAAGCCGTAGATTCCTACATTCCTACTCCCGAAAGAGACATTGACAAGCCTTTCTTGATGGCTGTAGAAGACGTATTCTCGATCAAGGGTCGCGGTACGGTAGCAACGGGTAGAATCGAGCGCGGAAAAGTTAAAGTCGGCGACTCCGTAGAACTCGTCGGCATCAGAAACACCCGCACAACAACGGTTACCGGAATCGAGATGTTCAAAAAGAGTCTCGACGAAGGGATGGCGGGAGACAATGCGGGCGTATTACTACGCGGAATTGAGAAAGAAGATATCGAGCGCGGGATGGTAATTGCTAAACCAGGTTCGATTACACCTCACACTCAATTTGAAGGTGAAGTATACGTTCTTAAGGAAAAAGAAGGTGGTCGCAAGACTCCATTTTTCCCCGGCTATCGCCCACAATTCTACGTGCGGACAACGGATGTAACAGGCACGATCAAAGCGTTTACCTCGGATGACGGTGGCGAAGCGGAAATGGTTATGCCTGGCGATCGCATCAAAATGACGGTAGAACTAATCAACGCGATCGCCATCGAGCAAGGAATGCGCTTTGCAATCCGCGAAGGTGGTAGAACTATCGGCGCTGGTGTCGTATCAAAAATCTTGAAGTAGCTTAAGTTACTTACTCATTACAGCAGAAAAGCCGTACTCGTACAGTACAAAGCTTTTCTGCTTTTTAACTGACTTTCCTCTAAAAATTGAACCTAGAAAATTAAACTAATGGCAACCCTACCGCAGCAAAAAATTCGCATCCGTTTAAAAGCTTTTGACCGCCGCTTGCTCGATACTTCCTGTGAAAAAATTGTCGATACAGCAAATCGTACTAACGCCAGCGCCGTAGGGCCAATACCTTTACCTACAAAACGCCGGATTTATTGCTTATTGCGATCGCCCCACGTAGACAAAGATTCGCGCGAACACTTTGAAACTCGCACCCACCGCCGGATTATCGACATTTACCAGCCTTCGGCTAAAACTATTGATGCTTTAATGAAACTCGACTTACCATCCGGTGTTGATATTGAAGTGAAGTTATAAAAACTAACATTTGCCTTTTAGAATTACTAAAAGGCAAATTTATTTGGAACGGATGTAAATAAATTCGTTACAGTAGAAGCATTACGGTTTTTATCGAGATCCGATGACATCCCCTTCAAAAATTGCGGTGCGCGAACTTCCTTTATTTCCTCTACCAGAAGTAGTCCTTTTTCCTGGTAGACCTTTACCCCTACATATATTTGAGTTTCGCTACCGGATCATGATGAATACGATCTTGGAAAGCGATCGCCGTTTTGGAGTGTTGCTATTCGACCCGGTACGCGGACAAGTTTCTAATGTAGGCTGCTGTGCGGAAATCGTGCAGTACGAGCGCTTACCAGACGACCGGATGAAGATGTTTACTTTAGGACAGCAAAGGTTTCGCGTATTGGAATACGTGCGCGAGAAGCCTTACAAAGTTGGCTTAGTTGAATGGATGGAAGACCACCCACCAGAGCAAGATTTGCGCCCTTTGGCGAACGAAGTAGAACAATTATTGCAAGATGTAGTGAGGCTTTCAGCCAAACTAACCGACCAAAACATCGAATTACCCGAAAATATCCCCGACTTGCCTACAGAGCTATCTTACTGGGTAGCAAGCAATCTCTATGGCGTGGCGACGGAGCAGCAAGCGTTACTCGAAACCCAAGATACAGGGGTGCGTTTGCAAAGAGAAGTAGAAATTCTCACTTCTACTCGCAACCATTTAGCGGCGCGTACCGTGTTGAAAGACACGTTTAATTAAAGCGATAAGATATCGTAGCTGCCAAAGATTTTTAGGGTGTCGGTGTACTCGGTAAGCTCGGAAATTGCGGCTTGGACGGCGGGGGAGGTAGTATCTCCTTCTAAATCGATGAAAAAAAGGTAGTCGCCGAGCGATCGCTTGCTAGGACGAGATTCTACGCGGCTAAGATTGATGTTTCTTTGTGCAAATACTTGTAGGGGTTTAACTAGCGCTCCGGGAACATTTGCTTTGGTACTAAAAGCGAGGCTAGTATGGCTGCCTTTAGTAGATTGAATAGAGGAACTCAGCACCCAAAAGCGCGTGCAGTTATCGGGATAATCGTTGATGGAACTTGCTAAAATTGGCACGTTATAAAGTTGCGCCGCACGAGGTGAAGAAATTGTGCCAGCATTTGGTTCATTATTGAGTTTACCTAGCGCTTCGGTAGTAGAATTAATAGCGATCGCGTGGGCGGTGGGTAAATGTTGCTCTAACCATCCTTGACACTGCGCCAAAGCTTGGGGATGGGAGTAGATAGTTTCTAAAGTACCAATTGATGGTGCGTTAGATAATAAGGCATGAGTAATAGGTAAGATCAAAGCAAGTTGAATTCTCAAGTTATCTAACTGCCACAACATATCGAGAGTAATCGCCACGCTACCCTCAATAGAGTTTTCGACAGGGACAACAGCTAAATCTATTTCTCCAATGGCGATCGCTTTTAAGGTTTTAGCAATACTAGAATAAGGACGTAAAATAGTTTCTGTCTGATGAGATAAAAATTTATTGGTATAAGAATTCGCCGCTTGTTCGGAATAAGTACCAGAAGGACCCAAGTGACCGATAGAAATAGACATAACAATTACAAAGCTTTTGACTATAAACTAATATCTTGCCTTGTTCGGGAGTATTTTGGCTTCTAGTCCATATAAATTATTTAATCGTACTAAGGCAAAACCCGTAATTGCCGAAATTGCTACCCAAGCTACCGCTAAACCAACTAATTCACTTAAAAATAATCGCGTGGCTTGACGCAAAACTCCGCCTACACTCCATCCTAGAACTAAACCAATTGCCCAGGAAATCGCAACGATGGGAATCAAAGTAAGAGCTTGTTTGCATCTTTGTCTCAAAACTAGCCATTGCCCAATTCCTAGTAATGCTCCTACTTGTAAGCCATTTAATAAGCCAAAAATTATTCTTGGTTCAAGTCGTAAAGTCCGGGGGACCATCCAACCAATTGCACCGAAGTTACTAGCACCAATTAAGCCCCAACTAATAATACTTATTAATGCCCACCAAGGAGCAATATTTTTGCTGCGCTGTTCTAAAATAATTCCTTGAGCTAAACCGACGATCGCACCCCCAATAATGCCTTCGGTAACTTTAATGTGGGGTCTGACATCAACTTCAATTAGACATAAACTAATTAAAAAAGCACCCAAAGTAACTAATATCCATTGCAACCAAAAACCGCAATCAGTTTTAATGTACTTAATCAACATATTTACAACTTTTTTTCTTTGGTAGAAGCAGAAAAAAGCGTATTAAACCCATTGCGGCGCTCTTGGGGCGATTCGGGAGTTAAATAACTCCACAAAGTTTCCCAGTAAAAAAAGGATACTCCACTATATCCGCGATCGCGCACCCATTGAACTTGTTGCTGAATTTGTTTCATTGCTACTGGATTTTTTACTGAGCCTGATAATATGCCAATACCTACAGGAATCTTTTTTCGAGCAGTTTGTAGAGCGGTTTGTTGTAATTGCGCTAAAAAAGTTTTTTCGTCATTGCGGTATATTTGACAAATTAGTTCATCTATTAACCCCTGATTGACCCAGGTAGACCAGTCTTGCAAAGTTGCTCTATATGCGTAATCTTGGGGGTTAGGAGACAAGGTAACTAAACAATTTGGTTTTACAGCTTTAACGGCTTGATAAACTCGCTGCATAAAATTTGTGATTTTGTCCGCTCGCCAACACAGCCATTGCGCGTCTAGAGAGTTATTTGGGGGATTTTTGCCAAGATGTTCTTTTCTATATTGAGCAACGGTAAAGCGATCGTAGCCCAAATCGCTAGGTAAACCAAAGCGATCGTCAAATTGAATCCCATCTACATCGTATTTAGTCACAACTTCCAAAATCATATCCAACATAAATTGCTGTACTTCTGGATGGATGGGATTGAGCCATACTCCTTTAGTCAGTAGAGGATCTACGATGATTTTGGCTGATTTAGAATTAGTAGCTTTTAAGTTAGCATCTACAGACACTTTGCTGGCGTTACGGCGCGCGGTTAGCCAATCAGGATGGCGTTTAGCAATTTGGGAATTAGTTGGAGTCATAAAGCCATATTCAAACCAAGGGATAACTCGTAACCCCTGGCGATGTCCTTGCTTGACTATTTGGGCTAAAACATCTTGGTTGAGCTTAAGAACTTGCAATAGTAAATCGCGATCGCGTCCCGTTACTTTTTTGGCTACCGAACTAGGATAAAAAGTAGTACCTCGATTCCAAACTACAGGATAAACGGTATTAAATTTAAGTTGAGCTAGTTGATCGATAGCGCGATTGATGCCCCAAGGAGTATATAAAACGCCACTAGCGACATTTGTTAGCCACACACCGCGTAATTCTGTAACTTTTGCGGGTGCTTCCCAACTAGGGGGAACTTGGACGAGATTAAGCGCGATCGCAGTAGCAAGTGCGATCGCGCCTAAAACCCATTTATAAATCCTTTTATCCAAAATATTCTATGCTACTGCAAGCACCAGCTATGTTGATAAGTTTCGATCTGGCAGCGTTTTCACATATTCAAGAAAATTCACGGGCAAATCGGCGGTAGGATCGGGAAAAGGAAACTGGGTAAGTTCTTGTTCTTGAGCATAATCCAAAAGCCTCAAGTAATAGCCATTCTTGTTTTGCCGAATTTCTAGCTTATAGTTGCGAGGCGCGTAAGTTAGATTAAAGTCTTCAATTTTCATTTTCTTGTTGTAATAATCTGTCTACTTTACTTTCTATACGGCTCTAAAGAAGCCGTCAAATTAGCAATTCCCTCAGTTAGTTCTGCTAGTTGTAAAGTTGCCGTGCGAAGTTCTTTTCGTTCCTCCACAGCTTCCTCTTGTAGATGCGTTA
>JAPJOW010000242.1 GCA_030826005.1 Aliterella sp. RAGGC_92 | reverse complement strand
GAGTCAGCTAAATGACTTGCATGAGGAAATTGAAGAGTACGAAAGGTTGATTAATACTTATTCTCGTAAGCCTAAAGTATTTGCACTCAAATCAATAGAATCATTACCGCAAGCTTTGATTGAAGCACGCATTGCTAATAAACTTAGCCAGAAAGAATTAGCAGAACGACTTGGACTTAAAGAACAGCAAATTCAGAGGTATGAAGCGACAAATTATGCTTCTGCAAGTCTTACAAGAGTTATAAAAATCAGTCAAGTTCTTGGTATTAAGCTGCCGTCTTCAAGTAGAAAGGTAAGAGTACCTCGAAAGTAGCTCCAACACCAGTAGGAAACAATAGATAACTATTTTTAGCCTTAGATTCTAGTTGGATCGCTCAATCAAACAGTTCGCAATTTAGGTAAGATGTTACATAACTTCTGGTTGGCTTGAAATATGCGATCGCAGTGCTTTTGCCGCTAACAAACGAAAAATGTTTGGATTATATTAACCCAATAATGAAAATTTATTCCCAGTCAGCGCGATCGCATTTCTAGCCGTCACACATTTTCACCAGATAACAGTAGAGAAGAATAACTATCAAAGCTTTGCACTATATTAAATGCGATCGCATAACTTAGATCCTTTTACTTACAAAGCGATCGCATTTATCTGAATATTTTCCCCTAGCTTTAGCGTAGCAAGAGCAAATATCCCTAGTTATTTAGCTGTACGCGAAGTACTTACCATCAAGGCTTAAAGAACTAGGCGAAACGTTTTGCAAAACTGCAATTAGTTCGCTAGTACCACCCTTATCTATATATATTCCCGTTCCTGAAGGTACACCGCTAGGAGTTGCACCCAAAGAATAGCGCACGCTGCCTATGCCATCGGCGGTGGTAGTTAAGTTAATAGAATCCTCATTGAGATTGAAGTCTGTAATTAAAGCGTAGTCACTGCCATTACTCGCATCATAATAAACGCTAACTCCACTACGTCCCGAACCACCCCACAATTGAAAGGTGTCTTTACCCGCTCCACCAGTTAAAACATCAATTTCTCCATCTCCGAAGCTTTGCGAACCACTAAAATCATCGTAGGCATATCCCGCACCATTAATAAAATCGTCTCCCGACCCCCCAGCTAAAGTGTCGTTTCCGGTATAGCCGTATAGAAAATCGCTACCATTTCCACCGGACAAAAAATCGTTACCATTTTGCCCGTATAAGCTATCGTTGGCATTTCCACCATATAAGCGATCGCTACCATTACTACCAAATAAGCGATCGTCACCATCTTTACCAAAAATATATTCATCGCTATCGCTACCAAATAACTAATCGCCAGCAGATGTTCCCTCAATAATTTCCATTTTTTAATTCCTCAATAATGGATTGTTGTCTTTGTCATGTCTGCAATTAACTCAAAATTATTTGAGACTAAACAAACGCAACCAGTCAACCATAAGAGCTAACTTTAATAAACGCCTAGGGCGATATTACTAAAAAAAAAGTAACAATAATCACAGAAAACTTGCTTAACTTGAATAAAATATAGTCGCAATCCCGCAAGTCGCGATCGCTGCTCCTAAAATCGCTCGAATGCTTGGTTTTTCACCGCTTAAGGCTGAAATTGGCAATATAAACAAGGGTGCAGTGTTCGTTAAAGTCAAAGCAATTCCTACCTCCGTAAATTTAATTGCTGTCTGCTGCAACCAAATTCCTAAGTAAGTTCCCATAAAAGCAGCTAATCCTATGCCTGCAAACACTCGTAGAGATAGCTTGCGGGCAACAGAGTTTTGCTGAATGCGTAACCAAGGTAATAAACTTACAACTCCTCCACTGATACGCAGTAGTGCCGCCCATAAAGGAGAAATACTGGTATCCGAGAGTGCCGCCCGCGTTAAAATCCCACCAATCGCCAAAGATATTGCGGCAATTATTCCAAATATTATTCCTTTATGCAGATGTACGAGGCGACGTTCTGCGGCTAATACTCGTTCGGTAATCACCCAAGCAACTCCAACAACTGTCAGTAAAATGCCACCCCAAGTACTAGCATTTAAACGCTCTTGCAAAAAAATAAGTGCCAATATTGCGGCAATGGGTGGTGCTAAAGTTTCCATTAGCAAGCTACGCCGCGCACCCAAGCAACTTAGACTAACAAAAAATGCTGTATCGCCTAACCCAATTCCTATAGCACCGCTCAGTAATAGTAAACCTAAGCTGGTAGCCGTCATAATCGGCGGTAACTCGCTACGCACTAATAAAGTTATTCCCAATAAAGCGATCGCGATCGCGCCTTTAAGTAAGTTTAGGTGTAAAGGCGAGATTTCTCGTCCCAGACTACCATAAACCACTGAGGACACTGCCCAAAGACTCGCCGCGCCCAGCGCCGCACTTTCTCCTGGGTAATCAACCAGCCAAAACTTTAATATCTGTTCTAATGCGATCGACATTTGGATAAATACATAGGTGCAAATATTTTCACATTAATTAAAGATTAGATATTTTCAACAGTATAAAATATTTCCCTTCCTGTCCTCCGCTTAATCAAGAAAGGCGACGAGTGAATTCCTTTCCAAACCTAGGAAAAGTGCTTAGAAGCAGAATGTATACAAAACTTGTACTGAGTGTAATTTCGCTAAATTATTTTGGGTACTCTAAGTTTGGAAGTGACGTTGATTGTTTGAAAGCAAGGTACTTTAACAAGGAGTAAAAAAATGAGTAAGAAAAATGCTAGTCAATTTCTCGCTGATGCTGTCCAAAATCAAACTTTAAGAGAAACTCTTGAAACAGCAACTAATGCTGAGGAATTTTTAAATATTGCTCACCAACTAGGTTATACGTTCACAACCGAGGAGTTGAGCAAAGTCATCCACGACTATAGTGAAGGCATAAAAGTCAGACGAAATACTGGCGTTTGGCCTTGGCTACGTAATGTTCATTGGATTTAGCAGCTATTTACTTAACCTATTAGTAGCAAGCTTTGCAAACCAAATTGTAGGTAGGAAACTTTAACTAGAATTAGTAGTTCTGTCAAACACTCATCTTTGCAACGGTTTGAGGAAAAAACCAGAATGATTTTTCTAGCTACTCCTACCTCCTAATGCAGAAGCAAAAAAAGATTTCTTAATGACATCTATATTATAAATATTTTTCTCTGTAAATATACTTAATTGTTATATATACTTACGTGAACTCTCTTAAATAAATAATTATTTGTTTAAATAATGACTCTAGAGCAGCAACAAAAGTAGGTAGTAATATATTAAATAATTTTAAAGAATATCTAGCAAACCCTTTGCAGAGCGAGTGTTACTCGTTGTTGTGCTTTTAATTGTCGGGCATTTTTTTTTGTAATTACCGTATTTTTACTTCCAGTATTTATGCGGCTATCTATCCTTAACAATAAAAAAATAATTTGAAATAGATCCGTAAAATCTCGCTTTGTTACTCCTAATTATTGCATTATCTTTATGACATGGATGAGTTTTGTGAAGCTTTCATGCAGCTAACACTTAATCAACCAGTTCTATCTTAAAAGTATTTAGTCAATTCATTTATTGAACCTATTAATACTTTTGTTTCACTAAAAATTACTATTTTAAGCCCGCAATTGCGAACTTAAAACATAAATAACCTCCTAAACGTTTTCAACAATTTTTGCTTAGTCCGCAATACTAACAAAACTGTTTACTTAATCGCTTAAGAGGCTAAAAACTAAAACTCGTAATTTTCCTGCTTGATGCAATACATCTGCAATTGCAGGTTAAAGCTTGCTGTTCTTATTTTGACCAATACATTTAGCACTCATATAGAGGTACAAAAAATGCAACCCCAGAAGAAACTAAACAAATTAATCAAACTAGCATTAGTCGCAACTACCCTAACTACTTCTAATATAGCACCAATTATTGCTGGAGCAATCCCCTCGGCTCAAGCTGTTCCAGTAACAGCAAAGCGTGCTGATTCATTTATAGATAGTATATGTGTTAATACCCATTTTGGGTATCCCGATACTCCTTACGGCAGTCAATATAGTACTGCCAAACAAAAATTAGTAGATTTGGGAGTTCGCCATATTCGTGATGGCGGTACTGGTAGCAGTTATTTTGCTAAGTTAAAAGAGTTGGGAGCATTAGGGATTAAAACTAACTACGTTATGCACCCTAATCTTGGCGCAGCGCCAAATTCTTCTTACTGGACTAACGGACAGTATTATCAAATTAATGATATTGTTAAAAATCAAGTAGGTACAAATGCTATCGACGCAGTAGAAATAGCTAACGAAATCGATTTTACCTACGTCAATTATTACTGGCGTAAAGGCGATACTGCTAAATTAAGCAACGATTCAAAATCCCCTTTATACTGGGTTTCCTATATCCGCAGCCTCACTAAAGATACATGGAATACTTTAAAAGGCGACCCAGCTACCGCAGGTATTAAAGTTGTTGGTCCTTCTTTGGGACGTACTTATGATTACGGCAACAAATCACCTTTAGGCGACTTGAGTACCGTTGTTGATTGGGGCAATTTCCACCCTTACCCTTTTGGTGGCAATCCTTTTAATTATCCTTTTGCTTACAATACTCTTGCTAAGTACTACTACGATAGCAACTTTCCATCAGTCAATATAGATGAAAATCCTTGGGCTTTCGATGTACTTGCTGGACCTTTTGGTTCTAAACCAATGGCAGCTACAGAAACGGGCTACTTCACAACTAACACTAGCAAAGGACTTTCGGAAAAGGTACATGGTAAGTATATGCCACGTTTATTTTTAGAATACTTCCGCAAAGGTGTTGTTCGCACTTGCTCTTATGAGTTTCTTGATGAGTGGAATCAGCCAACTAATTCTGAAGCTAATTTTGGTTTGATGCGTAATGATATGACTCCAAAGCCAGCATACACTGCTGTGAAAAACTTAATTGCTAGGTTGCAAGATACTGGTACTAACGCTAAAACTTTTACGCCCGGTACTTTAGACTACACATTAACTGTGACTCCACCTAGTGGCTACAATCGGACTCAATACGTACACAGCTTATTGCTACAAAAATCAACAGGTATATACTACTTAGTACTATGGCACGAAATTTCTAATAATGATATTACCGTCACTCCCGCGCGGACTATCGATCCACCAGCTATGCCTACTAAATTGACCTTCAAAACTCCAATTAAAGGTGCGATGATTTCCACCTGGGATGATGCTGGCAATAGAACAGATTCATCAATTGGTATCAGTAATAATACGATTAGTGTGAATGCAACAGACAAAGTTACGATTCTCAAACTTAGACCTTAGAATTATTCGGTTTGAGCTTTGGATAGCGTTTGACTAAAACTTAACCTATACATTCCCGCCGAGCTATCATAAAAATTGCTCGACGGGAATTATTTATGATAAATATACTATTCTGCATGAATGCTTGCCTTTACTCTAAATCCCTCTCCCAAATTTGAGAGAAGGATTAGTCAGTATTTTAGTAACAATAGAAACTAGGACAATTATTGTCGAAGCTCAAATTATTGTCTACTAAGAAACTCTAAATAGTTGTTGCTAAGTTCTTTAATAGCTAAGTCGTAAAACTGCTTACCATGTTCGGGTGTAGCTAAAGCAGGGTTAGAACCCATCCGTCCGTCGGGGTAGCGCTTTTGAAAGTCGGCAGCACTATAGATGCTGTGTCCGCTTGCAACTTCTGAAGCTAAGGGAGCATTTTTGATTGCTTCTGGATAGATGTACTGCGTTAAAGCAACTTCACTAGGCGTTGCGTGAGAACCTTCTTGGTTTCCATATAATTCTTTTGCCAAGTTATAAACTGAACTACACATAAACCAATTACCCACTTGACATTGGACGAGTTGGGCATTGGAAATATTTAAGTCGGCTAAATGGGCATAAGTTTCGGCAAAGGCAGCTTTGAGAGTGGCAATATTACCTCCATGACCGTTAATAAAGAAAAACTTACTAAATCCGGCTTTAGCTAAACAAGTAATATAGTCTCGAATTACCAAAATCATCGTGCTGGGCTTGAGACTAATTGTACCGGGGAAGGCTGTATGGTGGAGTGCCATACCAACATTAATAGTTGGAGCAACTAAAGCATGAGTTGCTTCTCCCACACCATAAGCGATTTCTTCGGCGCAAATGGCATCCGTGCCAATTAAGCCTGTAGGGCCGTGTTGCTCAGTAGAACCAATCGGTAAAATAATTCCTGGACTTCGCTCTAAATAAGTTTCAACCTCACACCAAGTAGCTAAATGCAATTGCATAAAATCAATTCCTATAAAA
>JAPJOW010000241.1 GCA_030826005.1 Aliterella sp. RAGGC_92 | reverse complement strand
CTTATGAAATGGGTCAAGTTTCGTTAAATTTAATCGATAAATTAGAAGCTACAGAATTTGCCCTCAAAACAAAGCTTATGGTTTATGCCTATCTCAATCATTGGCAAAAACCTCTCAATCAAACTTTAAAAATTGCTTTAGATTTTTCTCACAAAGCTTTAGAATCTGGGGATTTAGAATACAGTGGCTATTCAATAAATACTTATTGTTTCTATGCTTACTTTTGTGGCGAAGAACTAGGAAACTTAGCTATAAAAATGGCTGAATATAACCAAGTTTTAGCTAGAATCGGTCAAACTCTTTCGCTGCAACAAAATAAACTCTATCGCCAAGTAGTAATTAACTTATTAGGACAAACTGAAAACCCTTGCAAGTTAAGCGGTGAAGTTTATGACGAAGAAGTAATGCTACCACTGCATCAAAAAGAAAACGAGCGCGTAATATTATTTTATTTTTACTTTCATAAGCTAATTCTTTACTACTTATTTGGCGAATATGCTTTAGCAGTAGAAAATTCTAATATAGTTAGAGAATATTTGACGGGAGTAACTGGCTCGTTATTTGAAACGCTATTTTATTTTTATGATGCTTTAGCAAAATTAGCAATTTGCGATCGCATAGGCAAAATAGCCCAGCAACGAATGCTTAAACAAGTTGCAATCAGTCAAAAAAAATTGCAAGAGTGGGCAAATTATTCACCAACAAATTACTTACATAAATATTACTTAGTAGCGGCGGAAGTGTATCGCGTCAAGGGTCAAAAAGATTTGGCAATAGAATACTACGATCGCGCTGTAGAACACGCCAGAATAAATAATTACATTAACGAAGAAGCCTTAGCACAGGAATTAACCGCGAAGTTTTATTTAAAACAACAAAAAGAAGCGATCGCTAAAGCTTATATGCGCGAAGCTATTTACTGTTATACAAGCTGGGGTGCAAAGGCAAAAGTTACAGACTTAGAAACGCGATATCCAGAATTAATTAGTAAAATACCAATAGCAACGCCAGAAATATTATTTAACAACTTTGAAGTAGAAATAAATAGAGTAAATTCAGAAGCACTAGATTTAGCCACAGTAACTAAAGCGGCTCAAGCAATTAGTAGTGAAATAGCTTTCGATCAATTGTTAATTCGATTAATTAAAATTGCCATAGAAAGTGCGGGAGCGCAATCGGGAATACTTGTTTTAGAAACCGATGGTGAATTATTGATAGAAGCCTCTGCAATTAATTTAGAAGCAGTCACTGTCCGGCAATCTTTACCTATTATCAACAGCAACTCTCTACCGCAATCTATTATTAATTACGTTGCTAGAACCTTAGAAAACTTAGTAGTAAATGATGCTGGCTCTGGGGGATTATTTACTAAAGATCCCTATATTATTCAACATCAACCACAATCTATTTTGTGCGTCCCTATCCAGTCACAAAACCAACTTAGAGGCATTCTTTATTTAGAAAACAACTTAACAAAAGGTGCATTTACTGCCGACAGATTATCGGTTTTGCAAATAATTTGTTCTCAAGCAGCAATTTCTATAGAAAATGCCAAATTGTACGAGGTGCAAGAGAATTATGCACGGAATTTAGAATTAAAAGTAATCGAGAGAACCCAAGCATTACAACACTCTCAATTGCTACTCTCTAGCGTCCTAAATAGTTCCATTGATGGCATTATGGCATTTAAGTCTATTAGAGACGATCGCGGTAATATTGTAGATTTTGAATGGCTTTTAGTCAATCCCGCCGCCGAAGAATTAGTCAGCCGCAAAGCCAAGGATTTAGTTGGTAAACATTTACTAATAGAAATGCCCGCAAATCGCTCCGCAGGCTTATTCGATTTTTATATTCGAGTAGTAGAAACTTCTGTGCCTCAAGAACAGGAAATTTATTATGACGATGGCAGCCTTCAACGTTGGTTTCATATTGTCGCTGTCAAGTTGGGAGATGGTTTTGCCGTCACATTTCGCGATATTACCGAACGCAAGAAATCTGAGGCGTTGATTGAAGCTGCGAACCAAGAACTACAACGTCTTGCTGTCACCGATGGCTTAACGCAAGTTGCTAATCGCCGCCAGTTTGACGAGTATTTGAACTCGGAATGGCAGCGCCTGGAAAGGGAAAATGCCGATTTAGCATTAATTGTCTGCGATATTGATTACTTTAAACTCTATAACGATACTTACGGGCATCAAGGAGGAGATGAATGTCTGCGAGTTGTTGCTAAAGCGATTAGTCGCGCCGCCAAGCGTCCCGCCGACTTAGTAGCAAGGTACGGTGGGGAGGAGTTTGCAGTAATTTTACCCCATACGGACGAATTAGGAGCGATCGCAGTAGCTCAAAATATCGCCCAAGAAATCCAACAAAGTAAAATCCTTCATAGCCAGTCTGCGATTAACGAGTATGTAACTTTAAGCATTGGCATTGCTAGTACAATTCCAACTCCAGAATACTCCCCAGAAGTTTTATTTGCAGTAGCAGATAAAGGACTCTATGAAGCAAAAAAACAAGGGAGAAACTGCGCCATTGCTAAAAAGCTACTTCCCGCTTATTTGTTGGCAGAAACCTAGAATGAGGAGTTATCAATTAAGTGCTTGAAAAACTACAAAACAAAACTAAACCCTTTCCACGTTCGATATTATCGGTCAGCAGAGAGGAATTTGGGCTGAAAGCAGACAATCCCAACGCCCAGCACCCGCCACTAGAATTAATAGTAAAATCCGGTGCTTTACCCGCAGATATTACAGGTCATGTATTTATTGTCGGTACAGTAGGATCTTACAACTCAACCGATCGCCCTAATACCAATATAGTTTACCCTTCCAGCGACGGATTTACACCGATGTATAACGGCGATGGGATGATTTATCGGTTAGATTTCGATTGCCCTTTTCAGGTAAAGCTAACAACTCGAATAGCTAAAGCACCTTGTTACTACGCCGATGTCGCGACAAGTAGAGTTGCTACTGATTGCAAGTTTGATAATCGTGGAATTACGCGGATGTCGGAAAAACTAGGAGTCCGCAACCAATTAAATACAGCCTTTTTGCCGATGAATTTTGGCGAAGGAAGCGATCGCTTATTGCTAACATGGGATATAGGTCGCCCCTACGAAATCGATCCGCAAACTTTGGAACTTGCCACCCCGGTAGGCTGGAATGATGAATGGCGGGCAATGAATCCAGTCCTTGCAGACATTCCTTTTTTGCCACCATTTCCATTTAAACTAATTCAAAGCTCGGCGCATCCTGGTTTTGATATTTATACCAAAGAAATGTTTACAGTAAATAGCGGGCGATCGCTATCTACGTTTATTTCGCAATTGCGCCCCTTAATTTATGGGTTTTTGTCCCTTATTGAAGTATTGCGAGAACCTAGTAAGTTACGCAAAGTTTTTACTTCGCCGCCTTCCCCTACAAGTTTTTGGACAAAAATCAGCAATGCCTTTAAAAGCTTTGTCCAATTTCTCCATAACTTCCTGCAACTATTCAATATATTTACTAACTTTGTATATGTGATTCGTTGGGATGGCAAAAGTCGCTTGCAAAAGTGGAAGGTAGTAAATCCTAGCGGTTTCCCAATTAAAATCCGTCAAAGTATGCACCAAATCGGCATAACGGAAGACTATATAGTTTTGATGGATACAGCGTTTAAGTTTTTAATTGAGGAGCTTTTACCCGCCGAAGACAGCAAAAAATCTGTAGATATTGAAAGAGTTATCAGAAACCTACTAGATACGCCACAATTACCAGATAACAACATTTATATCGTTCGTCGCGCCGATATGACACCTCAAAATAAGCGCGTTGTTGCCCGTAAAGCTGTAATTCCCCGCGAAACAGCACATTTTTTAGTTGATTATAAATCTGGCGATCGCCAAATTACTATTCATATAGCCCATATGTGCGCTTGGGACCCTGCCGAGTGGCTGCGCGATATTGATTGGCAAGATGACAGCAACACAAATATGCAAAGGCTGTATGGAGTAATAGTCGGCGCGATGGATATCAGCCGCTTGGGATGTCATGTCATTGATGCCGAGACGGGTAAAATAGTTAGATCGGATCTGACTCCTGTAAATCAGGATGATGCGGGTTATTCTTCTTATACTTGGGGTCCAGAATTGTACGCCTATCAAGAAAATCCGCCATCAGGAAGGCTAGAAAATATTTACTGGAGTTGTTTGGGTGCGTGGGAGGAATTGCTAACAGCACATAGCATTGAAATGTATAGCAAATATAAATATCGAGAAATACCCGTTGATGAAATTCGTAAACTAACCCAACAGGGAATAAAAGCCAATTTGTTGCGGCTGCACATTGCCCCTCTAGACAGTGTTACAGCAGGACAAAATCGCTTGCAAATTCAAGATGTTTATGAGTTTGAGGCGGGATATTTTGGCACGTCGCCGCAGTTTGTCCCCATTGCGGGTAAAGAGGGTTCAACGGATGGTTATATTGTCTGTGTTGTTTACCACGAGCCAGATAATGAGACGGAAACAGGCAAAGAAATTTGGATTTTTGATGCCAAAAATCTTAGTAATGGTGCAATCTGCAAGCTAACCCATCCGCAAATGAATTTTGGCTTTACGGTACATACAACTTGGATGCCAAAAATTGCCCGCCGCACGGCAAGTTACAACGTCCCTGTGCGGGAGGATTATCAAGAGGTTGTTAGTCAGCAACCCCAATATATCCAGCAATTATTTAACGATTGGGTGTACCCGCAAAAAGAACCGTAAAATTCTGGTAGAGAGACGTTGCATTGCAACGTCTCTACATTGGCACAATATTTATCGCAAGGTGGGCGGTAAGGGTAGCTTTTGTTCTACTTTGTAATTGCGTTGTTTAATTAGCTGTTGTAACTCTTTGACTCGTCTAGCTGGGGCGGGATGGGTGGCTAAAAAGTCTATATCTGACTTTTGTTTTTGACTCATTCTGGCAAAAAAATCTGTTGCCCCGGCGACATGACCGTAGGTTTGTTGTAATAAGGTTAAACCAACTTCATCGGCTTGGCTTTCTTGGGATTGAGAATATTGAGCATCGCTTAAACTTGCAAGTCCAGAAACAGCTATAGATTCAATTGCACCAATATCGCCGATAAAGTAAGCGATCGCAAGTTGCACAATTACCGCCCTTCCCAAACTGCGTAAATGATCCCTGTTGGCAAAATGTCCCAATTCATGCCCCAATACCATCATTAGTTCGTTTTCTGACTGTGCTTGTTTTAGCAAGCCAGCATAGATAATAATGCGATCGCCTGGCAAAGCTAACGCATTCACGGTATCGTCAGGAATGTATAGCACCTGATAATCTCTCCCTTGGCGCTGCTGCGGGGGCAACTGGGCTTCTAATCGGTCTAACAGTTTGTTGAGAGTGTTTTGAGCGGGTGAAGGCTGTGCTAGGCGATCGTAGACGGGAACTATTACTCTCCCTAATTGTTGTTCGACACTATAGGGAATCAGCCAAATTATGCTGCTGGCAATCCAACTAATTAACCAAATAATTCCTAGAGTAAATCCGGCAAAAATGCCTAATAAAATTAATAACTGCCGATTGCTAGGGGGTTTATTGCGGCTTGTAGAATTTGCTGATGACATTAAAATTTTCAGTATCTTAAATAAATATAATTTTCTAATCGCTCTTAGTCGGACGGAAAGGATTGAGAAAATTAATTAACGTATAAAGGTTGCGAGATTGCACCCACAATCGCCCATTTCCACTAAAGCGACAAACTAACCCCTCACCGCCTAAAATACCCGTTCTTAAACCTCTAAAAGACAACCCACCCAGCATTTCAACGCTGTAATTTAAAGTATCTTCAAACGCGACAATATAGCCTGTATCCACTACATAATCGCCAGCTACGGGAATTTCGATAATTGCTCCATAAGAACTAAACCAAACATCGCCTTGTCCGGTAGTTTTAATTAAAAATAATGATTCTCCACTAAAAAAGCCTTTAAAGCCTTGAAACTTACTGTCAATTCCTACGGTAGTGCTAGAAGCCACAAACCCAGAAGATTGAATCATCAACCCCGTACCATTGACATAGTAATGCTGAATATCTCCCGGTACTCCTGGGGAAATATATAAGTCTCCTGCTTTGCCCTCGGCGGTAAATTCACTTAAAAATAACGATTCACCCCCTAGCATTCTTTTTACCCCCTTCATCAAGCCGCCTTGTACCTTAGACTTCATATTTATCCAGGTATCCATTGCTGCCATTCCGCCTGCTTCTACAAATACACTCTGGTTTGGTTGCAAAGACAACTTTAAAGACGCATAAGC
>JAPJOW010000009.1 GCA_030826005.1 Aliterella sp. RAGGC_92 | reverse complement strand
AGGTAATAAATCGTCCGTAATTAGCATATTACCCGTGTATAGTTGACTTGAATCAATGGTAAAAAATACTTGGATACTTGTAGCTTCAGGATCTACAATCCAAACTCTTTCTACACCAGCTTCAAAGTAGTCTTTGGCTTTACTTGCAAATTGTTGTTTATTTTGACCTGGAGAGACGATTTCAATTACTAATTCAGGCGCAATTGGACAAGCTTCATTACGCTTCCAATTTGCAGGTAGTCTAGCATAAGAAATATAAGTCAAATCAGGTATAGGAATCCAATCTTCACCTTGACGCTTTAAAATAATTGCCCACTCTGGAACAATTCTGCCCTTTCCTTTACACCAAGCACGTAGAAGGAAACACAATGCTAATTGTAAAGTTGAATGAAAGTATTTAGGAGACACTTTAGGTACTGCATAGCCATCTATAAGCTCGTAATTTATATCTTCTGCTGGTAGCGCAAAAAATTCTGCTAAAGTAAGTTGATTTTTAATATTCACCATACCTTACAAGCCTAAATTAAAGATTTTAAAGATAAATACATTTTAGGCGATCGCATTTCTATAGCTCTAGTATTGAGTACCGTTATGTGGCAGACTATACAATCAAGCTGGCAGGCAACTGTAAATAGCGAACCCATTGGCTTTTGAGTACAGTAAACCCTCAACACCATAATCCAAGCGATGAGCAAAATTTCTTTGCCCCAAACTTGCCTAATAACTACACTTTGGACAATTACCCATAGTATCTCTGCAATAGCTCAACCAGTACAAAATAGTACATTCAATTATGAGTCAACCCCAGTCCAATCAATAGCCCAAACTCCAGAAACCAATACCCCAACACAAACTACTGGAGAAAATCGCGTCACTTCGGTATCGCAACTATCAGACGTGCAGCCTACAGACTGGGCTTTTCAAGCTTTGCAATCGTTGGTAGAACGTTATGGAGTAATTGCTGGGTATTCTGATGAGACTTTCCGAGGAAACCGCCCTATAACTCGATATGAATTTGCCGCCGGATTAAATGCAGCTTTAGAGCGAGTAAATGAGTTAATCGCTACGGGTATAGAAAATAGCGTTTCTCGTCAAGACTTAGAAATATTACAACGATTGCAGATAGAATATGCCGCAGAACTAGCAACGGTGCGCGGTAGAGTAGATGCATTAGAAGCCCGCAGCGCCCAATTAGAGGCTAATCAGTTTTCTACTACTACTAAACTAACAGGACAAATCATTTTTGCTGCTAATGCTGGGAGTTTTAGTGGCGATCGCATTATCAACGCTAGAGGCGTAGAAATTGCCAACGATAACCCCAATCCTACAGTTCTTTATCGCTCTATTATAGACTTTAACACTAGCTTTAGCGGTACAGATTTACTAAAAATTCGTTTAGATACAGGTAGCAATGGGATTAGAGATAACGCCACAGGAGTATTAGAACCTAACTTTGGTAGCGTTCTAGACTTCTCTGCTAGACCGCCTAGAGACGGCGAAATCGGACTGGGTAGGGCTTATTACTCTTTTAGACCTTTTGATGATTTTCAAGTGATTCTCGGCTCTGCGATCGTCTCTACAGACTACATCGATCGTAATAGTTACGCAAATGCTAGTTTTCAAGATTTTTCTACTCAAGCGCTAATTGGTAACTATATCCTCCTACCTATTATCGGACAAAGTTCTGGAGCAATAGTTGACTGGAATCCTGGTGGAGGGGCATTTAAGTTTCGAGCGTTGTATGCTGCCGCCGCCGCCAATAGTCCAGACGCACAGGGCAATGCTACAGGTATATCATTACTAAATGGAATACTATACCCTAATTCTGCTAATGGCGATCGCGGCTTGTTTGGCGATCCCTATCAAGGCGTTGTAGAGTTAGAATACTCGCCTTCTAAAGCTTTTGCTCTGCGCTTGCAGTATAGTGGTGGCAAAATCTTTGATGGGCGCTTTGATGTAGTTGGAGCAAACGCCGAACTTGCAATATCTAGGCAAATTGGCATTTTTGGGCGTTACGGTTACGGCAGCTACGAAGATACGGCGTTTGGCGACATCAACCCTCATTACTGGATGGCTGGCGTTTCTGTCCGCGATTTATTTTCTCCTGGTGCGGTAGCTGGGATTGCAGCAAGTCAGCCTTTTATTGAAAGCGATGTTGGTAATGGCACGCAGACGAATTTTGAAGCTTTTTACAATTTTCCGCTTAATGACAATCTGCGAATAACTCCGTTAGTGCAGGTAGTTACGAATCCCGCCAATCAAGACAGCAACGGTACGATTGTCACGGGGACTTTGAGGACGGTGTTTACGTTTTAAAGCTGTCCTCCAGCTTAATAACTAATTGGTAAATCAAAAAACCTTAGCAGCGAAAGTTAAACCAATAATTAAAAGACATTTTGCAAAAGCCCCCTAGCCCGCCTAGAGTTGAAACCCCGCTCTTATAGTTGAAGTCGGTTCAAGCCGACTAAAGAAAAAACTTTTTAGACTTAAGCTAGATGTCTAAACTCTTGGGTATCTAGTCGTTTATTTGTACCCTCGACTTTTTCTGCCAACACCTCAATTTTTACCTTGAGATTGGAGACATCATCTCCTACTTTGTCAATTTTGGTTTCTAATCTGGTTATATCTCTTTAAGGTCGTATTCGATGCCAATCATTTTTCCTCCTAGCAAATTACATTACTTTACCTCCCTAAACACACTGCGAGCGAACTGTGAGGTATGGTTGAAAAATAATATTTCTGCTTTACATATTTAGCCTACATGACTTTAGTTTCTCCCGATTCTTCCCGCCATAAGAAAGCCAAAGCTTTAAAGCCTTCTAGCCGCCGTCCAGCCAAAGAACTTTGTAGCGAGTGCGGACTATGCGATACATATTACGTTCATTATGTCAAGGATGCTTGCGCTTTTATTAATCAACAAATAGCCGAGTTAGAAACCCAAACTCATACTCGCCCCCGTAATTTAGATGACGCGGATGAATTGTATTTTGGTGTCAATCAAGGTATGATGGCGGCGCGAAAAACCGAGCCAATTGAGGGAGCGCAATGGACGGGAATTGTTAGTAGTATTGCGATTGAGATGTTGAATAAAGGCTTAGTTGAGGGCGTTGTCTGCGTTCAAAATACCAAAGAAGATCGCTTCGGGCCGATGCCAATCATTGCTCGAACTCCTGAAGATATCCTCAAAGCAAGAGTAAATAAACCGACACTTTCGCCAAATCTTTCGGTACTCGAACAAATCGAACAATCGGGGATGAAGAAGCTGCTAGTAATTGGTGTAGGCTGTCAAATTCAGGCGCTAAGAGCGGTAGAAAAGCAATTAGGGTTAGAAAAGCTTTATGTACTTGGTACGCCTTGCGTAGACAACGTTACTCGCGCTGGGTTGCAAAAGTTTTTGGATACAACTAGCAAGTCGCCGGAAACCGTCATTGCTTACGAATTTATGCAAGACTTTCGAGTTCACTTCAAGCATGAAGATGGCTCGACGGAAACTGTACCGTTTTTCGGACTCAAAACCAATCAACTTAAAGATGTATTTGCTCCTTCTTGCATGAGTTGTTTTGATTATGTCAATTCTCTAGCGGATTTGGTAGTAGGCTATATGGGCGCACCCTTTGGCTGGCAATGGATTGTCGTGCGAAATAATACCGGGCAAGAAATGCTAGATTTGGTGCAAGAGCAGTTGCAAGTTCAAGAAGTAATGTCAAAGGGCGATCGCACTTCCGCCGTGCAACAGAGCATTCCAGCTTACGATAAAGGAGTTACACTCCCGATGTGGGCAGCAAAAATGATGGGTGTAGTTATCGAAAAAATTGGCCCTAAAGGTTTAGAATACGCCCGATTTTCGATTGATTCTCACTTTACGCGCAATTACCTTTATGTCAAGCGTCAGTACCCAGAGAAATTAAATGCTCACGTACCAGAATTTGCCAAAAAAATAGTTTCTCAATATCGCTTACCAGAATAGCAAGCTGTAAAGCAAAACTTGGAGTTGTTTAATGAGTTACTGCATCAACCCCAGGTGTCAAAAGCGCCAAAATCCCGACAACTTAAAAAGGTGTCACTTTTGCGGTTCTCCCTTGCTGATTAACGGACGATATCAGCTAATTAAACCTTTACGGGAACTGTCGGGGTTGCATACTACAGAAATATTTGAAATAGACGATCGCGGCGTAGCGAAAGTGCTTAAGGTATTAAATAGCGATCGCTCTAAATTAATTGAACTATTGCAGCAGGAAGCGCAAGTATTACAAAAGCTGCAAAATCCGGGTATTCCGAGAGTATACGAATACTTTACTTTCTTACCGAGCAATGAAACCAAAAAACTGCATTGCTTGGTGATGGAAAAAATAGCAGGACAAAATCTCAAGCAGTGGATAGAGGAAAACGAACCCATTTCCGAGCCAAAAGCAATTGATTGGCTCAAACAACTTACAAGTATTTTAAGCGAGGTGCATCAAGCAAAACTGTTGCATCGGGACATCAAGCCCTCTAATATTATGCTGCGCCCTGACGGGCAGTTGGTGTTAATTGACTTTGGTACAGTTAGGGAAATTAATCACACTTATGTAAATAAACTAGCCGAAAGCGATATTACGCAAGTTTATTCGCCAGGATACACGCCTATAGAGCAAATAGAAGGTCAAGCAGTTAGAGAATCAGACTTTTTTGCTTTAGGACGCACGTTTGTCCATTTACTTACAGGGATTTATCCGGCGGAATTACCTAAAAATTTGCAAACTAATCAATTAGTATGGCGAGAGCAAGCGCCGCAAATTTCTGAGTGGTTAATTTATTTAATTAACGAACTAATTGCACCCCTCCCGCAAAATCGACCGCGAAACGCGCAAATTATTTTAGATTGTTTAACTAGAAGCAATAACAGCGATCGCACTAGGCTACCTTTAACAGAGGAGCAAGTTGCTACCACCATCAATCAAACTACTCGCACTCAACCGCGTCAAAGGGCGACAAGTAAAGTTAGGCGTAAGGGGTTTCAGGTATTTCTTACCAGTATGGTTGTTACTAGCTTAGTTGTGGGTGTGCGTCAGTTAGGAATACTGCAAAAGTGGGAATTAGCAGCAACCGATAGCTTGCAACACTTGCGACCGATAGAAAAATCCGACCCGCGCTTGCTTGTGGTGACAATTACTGAATCTGATATCCAAGCGCAAGTACAAAGACAAGGAAGTTTAAGCGATCGCACTTTAGAGCAATTATTAACTAAACTCGAACAATATCAACCAAGAGCGATCGGTTTAGATATTTATCGCGATGTTCCCGTGAGTGCAGCGTATCCAAATTTAACTAAATATTTGCAAAAAAGCGATCGCTTTATTGGTTTGTGCAAAATTAGCGATCCCGATACAAATAATCCCGGTATTGCACCACCACCAGAATTACCACCAGAATTTGTTGGTTTTAGCGATATTATGCCTGATGACGATAGCATCGTTCGCCGTCAGCTATTGCATCTCACTCCACCTATTAATTCTCCTTGTACTACTGAGTATGCTTTTAGTCTTCAGTTAGCAATGTATTACTTAGCAACACAGGGGATCGCCCCAAAAGTTACTTCTCAAGGAGATTTGCAGTTTAATGACGTTATTTTTAAACGTTTAAATTCTCACAATAGCGGTGTTTATAAAAATGCGGATTTAAGGGGTTATCAAGTATTGCTCAACTACCGCCCTTACCGTACAGTTAATGATATTGCTTTCCAAGTTAATCTTCACGATCTCTTAAACAATCGCCTCAGTCCAGCTATAAGGAAACAATTGCAAGATCGGATCGTCCTTATTGGTGTTACTGCGCCCACCAGTGTTAACGATTACTGGTTTACGCCTTATAGTAGTACTCAACAGCGCTTTGAAAAACAACTACCAGGAGTGTTTTTACAAGCACAGATGGTCAGTCATATCTTGAGCGCAGTTTTAGACAATAGACCCTTAATGTCGGTGTGGAATTTATGGTTAGAAATTCTCTGGATTGGTCTTTGGTCGCTTGTCGGCGGTTTGCTTGCTTGGAACTTTAAACAAATATTATATTTAGGACTTGCGGCATCTGCTACACTTTTAATCTTATGCGGTGTATGCTTTGGGCTTTTAGTCGCAGGTCGTTTAGTTCCCTTAGTACCGCCAGCATTAGCTTTAGGAATTACAAGCATAAGTATAGTAGTTTACCAAAATTCTAAATTTAGATAGTAGCGCAACTTTATATAGAAACTTGTTACTTGGATGAAATTAGTTATGGAAAATACGAACCAAGTCCGTGCATTTGCCAAGCGATCGCTCGGTGTTATTGTCTTGGTACTTATAAATACAAGCTATTTTAGCCAAGCGCTATCACAAAATATAGATTCTGTCAATATTCCCGTGCGCTCTAGCAATCGATCGCTAAGACAAGTACCCACTCCAAGCCTTACTAAGCCGCAGAAGCGATCGGGGAGAGTAAGTTTTATTCAACCGAAGTTGCCAAGTAATGGAGCGCCTAGCGGACGGCAAAGAGGCGCGGCAGGACGTGGCAACTGCTTGCACAATGTAAGTATACCTTTAACAGCAATAGTACCTAGTATTAAACAATCTATTGAAAACGGGTCTAGTGCGATCGTTGCAACTAATGTTTGGGGATTAACAGTTAAAGAACGCCCAACTTTTTTATTTTACGTTCCTTATACTCAAGCTTCTGCGACTGGTGAATTTGTCTTGCAAGACGCGGACGATAACGATCTATATCGCGCCCCAGTAACGTTGCCTAAAGAGCATGGAATTATCAGACTGCAATTACCGCCTGAGTCTGCGCCGTTAGCTATCGATAAAATGTACCATTGGTACTTTAAAGTTCGTTGCAGTCAAAACATGACAAGTCCAGTATTTGTGGAGGGATGGGTGCAGCGAATTGCTCTTAGTCGGACATTTGCCAATCAAATCGAGAATGCTGCCTCGTTACAGCACCAAGCAGCCTTGTACGCTGAAAATGGTATTTGGTACGATACTGCCGCAACTCTAGCGCAAATGCGCGTGCAAAACTTAGAAGATACGACATCTTCCGCCGACTGGCACGATTTATTGCAGACAATAGATTTATCTACTCTAGCTTCCCAATCAATTAAGGGAATAGATAGCAAAGACGAGAAATCGTTGATTAGTAAATACAAATATTAAACTTGTATTTAGAGCCAGTTACCAATTAAAACGTAAGCTCCCCAATAACTAGGGCGGCTGTAATTGGGATAAATCTTTAAAAAACTAATTTGAGCGCGGCGGAGAGCTTCAGCTTTAGTAAGTTTATTAGTAGCTAACTCTCGATAAAATTCACCAATAAATAAGGCTGTGGCTTCATCATCTATTTGCCATAAAGAAGCTAGGGTACTGCGCGCCCCCGCCCGGATAGCTACTCCCGCAAGTCCCAAAGCCGCGCGTTTGTCGCCTACCGCAGTTTCGCAAGCACTTAAAACTAATAATGCGATCGCATCGGGTGAATTGCGATCGCGCCGATTTTGCCCGCTCCCGGCATTGCGGAGTAAATCGTCTAACTGCTTGACATTAATTTCTCCATCCGCCGCCAGAATAAATGTATTTTTTGCTTCGGAACTAAACTGTCCGTGTGTTGCTAGGTGAACGATATTAAAACCCGATGAATCAATAGCTTTAGCTAAGGTCTTGCTAGTAAAATTTTCATTTAAGAGTTGATTTGTATTTATTCCCGCTTGCTGGATTAAATCAAATTCTGCTTTGACCGATGGCAAGTTGGGGTAAGGCGAATTTGCTGGTGCAACGCTAAGTCCCGCCGTTAATGCGGTCAAACCATTTTGAGGTAAGGGCTGAGATGCTAATAGTTGCAAGCCGGGACTTAAGGCGACGGCGTACTTTTCAATTAAATACTGTTTACCATCGTACAAGGCTGCCATCGGGATATTTTGCAGCGCTCCATCCAAAACAAAGACTAAAGTTTTAGCCTTACTACTGGCAATTTGCGCCTCCGCCGGTTGAATTAACCAGCTATATACTTGTTGGGATAAAGCTTTAACTTCTTTAACAGTATCGGGTTCGGTTAGCTTAGTTCGCAATGTCTCTAAAGTTTTTTCTATTTGGGGTTGAGATTTGGCAATGGTGTAATGAGTTAGGGGCGCATTGGGTAGCTTGAGGATAACTTCCGTGCGATCGCTGAGAATAATTGGGTAAATAATTGCCGCGCTGTTATCTTCCGTATCGGCGAGGCGATCGATTAATACTGATGTATTTGCTTCAATACAAGCTTCCCGAAAAAAGTTATCTAATTGAGCAAGTTGCAACGATTCAATTACCGCCCGCGCTTGAATTAAGTTTTCTTGACTGACTTTTGAATTATTTTTACTCAAGAGCAAATCGACTAATCCGCGATAAACAGGTTCTACTTCCTCGCGAAAAGAAAACTGCACGTCAGGATTAATGGCAACTAAATCGTTGCGTAAGGATTTAAGCAGGCTAACAGATTCGGTGTAAGCTGCGATCGCATTCGGTGTATTGCCTTGAGCTTTAAATATTCTTCCTAGTTGCCACGAGAAGCGATAGGCTAAGTCTGGAGCATTAATTGCTTGAGCAATTAGCAAAGATTTTTCGGTTAGTTGTCGAGCATTTTCCCATTGTTTTGTTTGTTCGTACAATTGAGCTAAATTACTTAAAGCATGAGTTTCTGCTCTTTTATCGCCTAAATGTTGGGCTTGTTGAATATTTTTAGCTGATAATAAGGCAATTTCTGGCAAATCTGGGCTATTTTTTGCTCCTAGTTTTTTTATATCTTGCAAGCTTTGGGAAAATTCAATTTGAGCGTAGATAGCTTTACTACTTGAGGGTAAACTAGCAATTTGCGCTTCAATTTGCGGGAGTAAGTTTTGGGCAGCACTTATTTGTTTTAGTTCTATTAAGGTACTGAGCAAGTTAAGTTGTGCCTGGGTTTTAATAATTCCACTACCAATAGCTACAGCTTGCTGATAGTAATTTATCGCTCCCGTTCGATCTTGCTGGGCTTTAGCGGTATTACCTAAACTAAATAAAGTTGCACTAATATTAGGAGCAGAATTTAATTGCTGGGCGGACGCTAAACTTTGCTGCAAAGAAATGCGCGACTTCTCCAAGTCTCCCACTAATCTAAGAGCATTACCCAAGCTACGCAATCCTGCCGTTTTAAGTAAAGAATTTGGTTGTTGTTGCAGTTTTTGGTTGACTTCATCTAGGGTTACTAAAGCGCGGCGGTAAAGTCCTAAAGCTTGCAGTGCTTGAGCTTGATTGATTAAACTTCTTGTAACTCCAACTTCGTCTTTTGCTTTAGTATAAGCATCCGTTGCGTTTTGCCAAGTATTCAAAGCTTGTTGAGATTGACCATTAGCTAGTTGCAAGCTGCCTTGCGCCGATAAAGCTTGCGCTAAAACTTGGCTATTGGGGTTATTTTGTAGCAGATTAAGGCTTGAAGAAATCGCCTTTGTTGCTTTTTCCCATTGTCCCAATTGTTGATAAGCTAAAGACAAATTGCTCAATACCATTGCTTGATTTGCGCGATCGCTTTGCTGAGTGTAAGCTTGCTCCCAAATCTCGGCAGCTTTAGCAAACTGTTCGTTTTGGTATAGTTCTCTACCTTGCTGCACTAAATCTAAGAACGAAACCCTCCCAATGCTGCTTGATGCTACAGGCATTGTCCAAATAGGGGCGAGTCCTATAGCAATAGAAACTAAAATGCCTGTAACAGTTTTCATAAGATATTTTCCCTCAATTAGGAATTGTGACAACTGGGCGACTTTAGCCAAGGAACTTCTGGAACAACATTAGGAGCAGAAGCTGTAAGCACTACTTGTCCCTTGGGACTTATTACCCATCCTTGGGCTTCAACAATAGCGTTTGGCTCGGAAATATCTTGTTTAGTAGCAATAGTTGTACTTGCTGTTAGATCTTGTTTAACCGATGCTCCTAAGTCTGCCAATGCCAAGTCGCTTCTCAAAGCTTCGCTAGGAGTAGGCGGCAACCCTCCCCGCCCAGTAATGATAAACTTACTTGTCGAACGTTCAGAAGCGATGCTGCCACTTGCTCCGCATCCTGTAGCAATTAACTTTGTTAAATCAACTGGCTCTACTGTTACAGAAACCGCATCGTCATTAGGATCGCTCTCTGGTCGATTAATTTCTACAACTCCATCTATTCCTTTTTCAGAAGTAGCCTTAATCTCACTATCTGCCGATGTAAATAATCCTTGAGTCCTAATATCAATTTTCCCTCCCCTACCCTCAAAAGCTGTAGCTGTAATATCGCTATTGTTTAAGGCAACTAAAGTATTAGTATCAATATCAATATTGCCTCCATTGCCTTGCTCTCTAGCACTTGCGCTTATTTGGCTATCATTACGCAGTCTTATATCTTGGGAACTAATATTGATATTACCGCCTTCACCCGCGTTAGTCTCCGCAGAAATAGTCCCGCGCTCGTAAATTCGTAAAGACGGTGTATCCACGCTGATATTACCTGCTTCAGCTAATTGTATGCCTCTAACTCCTACAAATAAGCCACTATTAAAGCCATCATTATCTTGACTGGGACGCTCGATATTCTCATCAATGCTTCCAGAAATTATGACGCTATCGGTTGCCTTAACAGAAATATCGCCTGCACGACCATTGCTAAACGTACTTGCAACAATTTGTCCCCCATTTGTCAGCATCAGCTTATCGACATTAATAGTAATATTCCCAGCTTGAGAAATACTCTTAGTTAAGGTACTTAAAACTGCTCCATCAGAAACCCACAAGTTAGGAGTGGTTACATTAATATCTCCACTAGCACCGCTATTTTGTGATTCTGACCCAGCAACTACCCGACTACCCGCAGCTACTCTGCTAGAAAAACCTTCCCTAGGATTTAACCCTGCAATGATTACAGACTCCGAGGCTTGAATATTAATATCCCCTGCCTCTCCTGCTCCTAGGGTATTTGAGAGGATTTGCGAACCATTATTTAGAGTTAGTTGCTCGACATCAATATTAATTGACCCGCTAGAGCCTCTATTGTAAGTTGTGGTATAAATTAGAGCGCCATTAGTAAGACCAAGGGTATTAGCTTTAATATCAATAAATCCTCCATTTCCAGCGCTTGCTGGCTGAGACAAGCTAGAAAGCACTGGTGACGGGTTTGTATGAATGCTACTTAAATTTAGGCTAATAGCATCATCAACTTGGATAAATATATCTCCAGCGTTCCCTTGACTAAAAGTTGAAGTATATACTTCGCCGCCTAAACTAATATTTAACGCTCCAGCTTTAATTAAAATATCGCCTCCATCCCCCGTACTGCCCCTATCTACAGAGTTACTAACTGTACTGCCTGTAAATGTTATTAATCCTGTAGCATTAAGCTCAATATTTCCTGCTTGAGCGCCGATCGAGCCGAAATTTCCCTTTATCCCTGTCATCAGAGAACTGTTATTTAAAAGCAGAGCATCGGCATTTATAACAATATCACCACCACCTCCAGACATCGTATCAACTGTGCCTCTAGTGAGCGTTACTTTTGAGCGTTCTGCACCGTCAGGAAAACTTAATTTTAGTTTTTGACCATCTACATTTAGTCCGATTATACCTGTACCCTTCAATCCTCCTATTTCTACTCGACCACCTGGAGCGGTTACGATCCCTTGATTTAGGGTTACATCGCCACCTACTAACAGTAAACTGTTTCCTTCATCAACTTTTAATCCTACTGTTGCAATAGCTTGAGAATTATTGTTAATTTCCTGGGCTACAGGTTGATTAAAGACAAAGGCTGAGGGATTGATTGTTAGTAATGCAGGGTTGTTAGGATTTGAAGCACTAAACAAGCCTTGCTCGCCAAAGGCAATACCATTAGCTGTTGTCGCTACAAACGAACCCTCAAGTTGTAACCTCGCATTTTGACCGAAGGAAATACCCTGAGGATTAATCAAAAATAGATTGGGATTAGAAGCACCGGAAGTACTCAGCGTACCTGAAATATTAGAGGGATTACTACCTGTTACTCGCACTAATATATTTTGAATACTTCCACTAGGACTAACAAAATTTACTCTATATCCTTGCTCGACACTAAATTGAGCAAAGCTGTGAAATAAATTAATACCTGCTTCTGTTCCGCCAGTAACATTAACAATTTGATTATCAAGGTTAACTTGAGAATTAATAGGTAAAGTTGTATCTTGGACAGGAATATTTTGCGCTCGGATAGGATAGCTTGTACTTAAAAAAAGTAGCGTAATTCCTTGAGTTACCCACAGATTACGGAAGTGCTGTTTCATATAAACAAATAGATAAAATACAATATTATTAGCACCCTACCAGTTTTGGGAGAGCGATCGCTCTCCCGTTATAAGTTATTATTTAGTCAATTTTATTTGACTTTATTCATAGCCTAGGGTGTAGTGACCTGAACCCCGAAAGTAGGAAATCTCTGAGGGATTCACCACAGCAGTTTTTGTATCTATAATTACATCAGCACGAGTTACATTATTTTTGACACTAAGCTGAAGAAGGTCGGTGTCATTAGCAGTATAGGATGGCAAATTTTTTGTTACCGGACGACCAAAGTCCAAAGTCGTAACATCGCCACTATTTACACGCAAAGTTATCCTATCTCCAGCAGGATTTACAGTGCTATGGCAAGTAAGCGTTTTTAAAGTTATTGTACCCATGATAATTTTCTCTAGATTTTTTAGGGGTAAACAAGAGCCTACAAAAGCTAATTTGATATGTACATATCTACCAAACAAGTTACTGACTAAGTAAGATTTTTGGTAACTAGCTGCCACTTACTTCAATTCCTAAGTAGACTATTCCAGAAAAATTTAAAATAATTTCTTTGAGGCGAAAGCCTAAAATAGCAGTCGCCTCATCCCACAGCTTCTACAGCAGTAATAGCAGCTTCTAAAGCGATCGCTACATGAGTCCAATGAGTTCCCCCTTGGCAAAACACTATATAAGGTTCTCTTAACGGACCATCGGCGGAAAATTCGGAGGTACTACCGTCAACAAATGTGCCACCAGCCATCACTAACAAGCTCTCATAGCCTGGCATTTCCCCCGGAACGGGGTCTAGGTACGAACCGATAGGAGAATGCTGTTGAATCGCCTTGCAAAAGGCAATGATTTTTTGGGGAGAACCTAGTTTAATTGCTTGAATCACATCGCGTCTGGGGGTCATGGGTAAAGGATTAACGGGATAACCCAATTTGTCAAAGACATAGGCTGTTAAGTGATTGCCTTTAGTTGCTTCTCCTACCATTTGCGGCGCGAGAAAAAGCCCTTGAAATAACAGCCGATTTTGGTCAAAGGTTGCCCCCCCATAGCTACCAATTCCTGGGGCAGTCAAGCGGCAAGCAGCAGCCTCTACTAAGTCTGCACGACCAGCAACGTAGCCCCCCGCCGTGACAATTGTACCGCCAGGATTTTTAATTAGCGATCCGGCGATTAAATCTGCTCCTACGGCGGTGGGTTCTTTGTCTTCGATAAATTCTCCGTAGCAGTTATCAACAAAGCAAACTGTATTGGGGTTTTGCTTTTTAACAAGAGAAACAATTTTTTCAATATCGGCAATAGATAAGCTCGGACGCCAAGAGTAGCCGCACGATCGCTGAATTAATACTAGCCTTGTGCGATCGCCCACCGCTTGGGCTAAATTTTCCCAATCGATCGTTCCTTCCTTAGTTAGATCCAATTGACGGTAACTGATGTCAAACTCTAATAGTGAACCTTGACCGTTACCTCTGATACCAATTACTTCCTCTAATGTGTCGTAAGGAGTACCTGCCACTGCTAACATCTCATCCCCAGGACGGAGAACGCCAAACAAAGCACAGGCGATCGCATGAGTGCCAGAAACAAACTGCACTCGCACGGCGGCGGCTTCTGCGCCCATAATTTGAGCAAATACCTTGTCTAAAGTTTCTCTCCCCAAATCGTCGTGACCGTAGCCACTGACTCCGGCAAAATGATGCACCCCTACTTGGTGGGTGCGGAAAGAAATTAAGACTTTTTGCAGGTTTTGCTTGACCTTGGAGTCAATTTTAGAAAAAATAGGAAATAGTGCTTGTTCTGCGGAACTTAGCACCTCAAAGCTGTTAATCATGACTTTTTTCGCAATCGAGATTAGTGAATCATAGATTATTCACGCAAGATCGGTAAGACCATTCGTATTAAGGGTACTGCATGACGATTGCCACCTCAACCAAACCCACGCTTAACTGGGTAAATATCACTTTCTTCGCGATTTTACATATTGGAGCGTTATTTGCTCTAATTCCTGGTAACACTAATTGGAGAGCGGTAGGTGTTGCCTTCTTTCTCTACTGGGTAACTGGGGGACTGGGTATAACTCTAGGATTTCATCGCTTAGTTACTCACCGCAGCTTTCAAACTCCCAAGTGGCTAGAGTATGTTTTAGCTTTGTGCGGAACTCTTGCCTGCCAGGGAGGGCCCTTTGAATGGATTGGAATGCACCGCATACACCACTTGCATTCCGATCAAGATTTAGATCCACACGATTCCAACAAAGGCTTTTGGTGGAGTCATTTGGGTTGGATGATTCATCACGCACCCGCCCAAGATGAAATTTCCCGTTATATCAAAGATATTTCTGACGATCCTGTTTATCAGTTTTACCAAAAAAACATGATCGGCATTCAAGTTGCTTTGGGAGTATTGCTTTTACTTCTAGGTGGCTGGTCTTTCGTGGTTTGGGGAATTTTTGTCCGCGTTGTAGTGGTTTATCACTGCACTTGGCTTGTAAATAGCGCAACTCACAAGTTTGGTTATCGCAGCCACGAATCTGGAGATAATTCTACCAACTGTTGGTGGGTAGCTCTACTTGTTTTCGGTGAAGGTTGGCACAATAATCACCATGCTTTTCAATACTCGGCGCGTCATGGTTTGCAGTGGTGGGAATTTGATTTAACTTGGCTAACTATTCGCTTGCTGCAAACATTAGGTTTAGCAACAAACGTTAAACTGGCAGCAGTACCAGTAAAAGAGTAGAAAGTCATAATTTGACTAGGGAATAAACTTAAAAATCAAAATTTGTCGCTTTTTTAAAGTTTATACCCAACAAATAATATCAGTAGAAGTCGCTTCCACAAGAGCGGCTTTTTTATTGGCTTAAGATACAACTGGGTTTAGTCTTTGCTCAAACTTGACAATAAACCAAATATCTTGGTTGCTTACCAAATTAAAACAGAAACTAAACCCAGTGAAGACGCGCTGATTAAATTAACCTAAATTCCTAACGCTTGCCACGTACTGGAACTAAGCTTAAGTAATCCAAGTCAAAAGCCGAAACTTTTTGAGCGTAGTTGTTATTTTGATTAACGGCGGCTGCCATTTCGCGGTATTTGCCGGGATCTCCTTCGGGAAGACGGCGCTCTTTGCTCTTGCGGCTGTAGTATGCGTCCAAGGTAAAGCGCCAATCGGTCTTGACTGTACCTGCTTGTTCGCGGAAGTCTTCGCCGTAGCGAGGAGTTACGAGATTAAAAGGTCTTCCTTCCATCCGCTTGCGCTGGTAAGGTACGATGTTGTCGCCGAAAGCGTCAGTATATTCTTGAGAATCAAGTAAAGCATCTACAAAGCCGTAAAAACCCAAAGTCCCAATTTTAATTGACCAAGCAATTTCTTCCGCTTTGTTGTAAGCCGCGCGACCTAAAAAGCGCTTGAGACAAACATCAACTAAACGATAGTTATTGTTAACCGCAACCACTACATCGTAAAACCGAGCAGATTTTGCAAGTCCCCGAATAAAGTCGCGTACGGTGATGCTACGATTTTTTACTTGGGATTCTAGTTGAACTTGACGGTTAGCGCGGAGGGTTTCGTGTTCGCTAAAAACTTGACGGTAACTTGCCCAAATTATTTCTTGAATTGCAGTTAAAGAGTCCGCATCTTCAATGCGATAAATGTAAGGCGTGTCTTCGTTTTGGTCTGCTTTGCCGAAGCTAGAGACGCGATGATTTTGAGTTGTGGGCTTGTATTCAAGCAACGGCAGTTCCATACTGCTTATCTCCATTAAATAAGGTGAATGTAATGTAGTCGCGATTTTTATAACCGGACAGGAAAGCTCGCCGAGGGATTAATTGAAGCGGCGGCTTCTTTATTATCCCGCGTCATGTCAGGAATTTGAATGTTAGCAGTTTGGACGGGTTGAGGAACAACAATGCGGATGCTGAGATTTTTTGCCATATCCATAAAGTTGTTGATATCGCCCCACTTGTAACGCTCGGTTTCTAGTTTGTCGCGCCAGTAGTTGCCATAACGCGGGGTAACTAAATTGGTAGGGCGGTCTTTGTAGCGACGGCGTTGATAGGGAACGGTATTGTCGCCAAAGCTACTACGATATTCTTCGCTATCAATTAAAGCATCTACAAAGCTACCCCAACCTAGAGTTGCCACTTTAATCGACCAAGCAATTTCTTCTTCTTGGTTGTAAGGCGCTCTACCTAGTAGGCGTTTGAGGCATAATTCAACTAGACGATAGTTAGAATTAGTTTCTACTACTAAGTTGCGGAAGGCTTCAGACTTTGCAAGTCCTCGGATAAAATCGCGGACGCTGATAGAGCGGTTTTTTAGTTGCGATTCTAGTTGAACTTGGCGGTTGAATTGCAAAATTTGATGTTCGCTGAGAACTTGACGGTAAGCAGCGTTGATCAGGTCTAAAACATCGTTGGGATTGGAACAGTCTTCAATCCGGTAAATCCAGGGCGTATCTTCGTTGGATACTTCGTATCCAGCTACGCGCTGATTTTGGGAAGAAGGTTTGTAGTCAAGTAAGGGAATTGACATGGTAGTAACTACTTGTGAGTTTTAATAGAGAAAAATTGCCTACACTTTAGGGTTAGCGGCAGGGATGTAGCGGTAAGGTAAAGCGGCTTCTTTGGGCTTAACGGTGCGTTCTAGGGAATTTTGCCCTTGGGTCATATCGAGAAGTTCCATAGTGCTGATTTGAGAACTAACCGAGGCAATGGTGCGCTGGTAGTTGTTTTCAGTCAATAACAGTCCTCCAGCCATAGTCATAAAGTTAACAGGAATAGCTCTGCGAACTACTTCTTTTGTAACTTCTCCCGTTTGGCGAGTTTGGTAGAAGGAACGTCCGCCGATCGCACGCACGGATTGGCGATCGCGAAAATCATCGCCGTAACGGGGATTAACTAGGTTAAAGGGGCGATCTTTATAACGGCGGCGCTGGTAAGGAATGATATCGTTACCGAAGTTTTCGCGGTATTCTTCACTATCAACTAATACGTCAATAAAGCCAGGTAAGCCGCGAGTAGCGATCACAATTGACCAAGCAATTTGTTCGTTTTTGTTGTAGGTAGCGCGTCCTAAAAATCTTTTAAAGGTAATATCGACTAAGCGATAGTTAGAATTTGTTTCGCCGACTAATTCGCGGTATACTTCTGACTTACCCAACCCCCGGATAAAATCGCGCACCGTAATCGCCCGGTTGCGTAATTGCGATTCTAAGTACAGTTGGCGGTAACTTTCTAAAATTAAGTGTTCGCTGAATATTTGCCGATAGCCTGCCCAAATTAGATCGTTAATATCTGTATCAGAAGTTGCATCGGCGGCGCGATAAATTCTTGGTTTATCTTCGTCGGGGACTTCATAGCCTTCAACGCGCTGATTTTGCGTTTTTGGTGTAACTTCAAGTAATGGTATTGACATACTACTCACCTATTTTTATACCTGTGATAAAACTTGTTGCGCCCAATTTATTCGCGATCGCACTCCGGTATCGGAGTCTGTTTGCATTTGCCCGTCGAAATGACTGTTAATTTGGGCTGTTAATTCGGGGATTTTTGCTAATGCTTGCAATCCCACTACCGCCGCGTACCGAATTGCCCAATCCGCATCGCTAGAGAGGGCGATTAGGGTCTGCATTGCTCTTTGTTGAGCCGAGGAAACCCGATCGGGGCTAATTAAACTCCAATTTAAAGTTCCAAGTCCCCTAGCTGCCCCCCGCCGGACGCTAGGGGCAAAATCTGTAGCGGCGGATTCAATGAATAGTTCTAAAGCGCGAGGATCGCCAATGGCGGCTAATGCCCGAATTGAGTAAGCTCTCGCGCCATAGTTGTACTCATCTAATTGTTCCATTAATGGTTGCACGGAATCCGCGCCTAATTCAATTAGTCCACCTACCGCAGCGATCGCGGCGGTGGGGTTGTTATAACCTAATACAGCAATTAAGGTAGGAATCGCCTCTTTATCTTTGGCTGCAACTAGAGCTTGCACGGCTGCCACTAAGACGGCAGGTTCGGAAGCTTGTTCGACGGCTTGGATTAATTGAGAAACTACCATTAAAAATTAGCGTTTTATAGTAAAGAATCCATCAGTTTCATTATCTGTATAGCAGGCTCAGATAAATTAGTTTGCGGGGCAAGATGTTCTAGCAATCCTTTGAGGGCAATGAGCTTAAAGCTACTTTCAACTCCGCAACGAGCGATCGCATCGGCGGCGGGTAAGTAACCAATTGCACCCAAATCTGTTAAAGCCACGCGGCGCAACTTGACATCGCTGCCATTTAATGCTTCAATTAAACGCTGCCCATAAGCATCATTTCGAGTTAATTGGTACAAAGCACGCAGGGCGGCGTACTGGATTTTTACGACAGGCTGATCTAAAAAAGGTTCAATTAGCGGCACGGCTTCGGTTGCGCCCAAACTTCCCAATGCTTCAATTACGGCTTCGCAAGGCTCTAGGGCGTGGGGTCTGCCTGTAACTTGCTTTGTTGCTTCTACTCCATTATTTAGAAGTAACTTTAAAGCCGGAATAGCTTCGGTTGCGCCGAGCATTTCTAACGATTGAGCGGCGGCTTCGCGCACGTAGAAGTCGGAACACTCCAATGCTTGAATCAAACTCAAAACAGCACTTTTATCGCCCAACTTTCCCAAGGCTCTAGCCGCATTGCGACGCAAGGGGTAGTCTCCAAGTTCCGTGCGGTGATCTTCGTCAGCTAAGGCAACAATTAAAGCATCTACGGCGGCTTTGGTGCGGATGCGAAATTTTCCCAACCACCAAGCGGCATAGTAGCGCAAACTCAAGTCTTCTTGCTGCAAAGATGCGATCGCACTTTCCTCGGTCAACGGCGTTACGGCTTCAGGACTAGACTCCACCATCAACACTTTAGCTTTTAGCCGATTCGCTAGTTAAAGATTCAATATTGATAATTTTGCCGCCCAAGCGAGTAATGCGTTGCATTTCCTCGTTCATGCGGTTGTACGGCACGGTAACAAAAACGCTACCACTACGCCGAATGCCATGATTATTTTTGTCTGTTTCTTCGTTTTGCTTTAAGCCGACGACTTCATAACGAAATACTCGACTAGCAGAGGAAGAAATGCCACCAGTCCCGACAATTGTTTGACCGAACATTATTTAAGCTCCTATAGTTATTCTACTTCTTGAGCGCCTGTAGCTTTTCCCTTACCTTCAGCTTCTAAGTTTTGGTTAGCTGTAGCGGCTTGAGTTTTTGCTTGACTATTGCTATGCTCTAGGGTCAATGGTTCAATGCTCACGATTCTGCCGCCCATGCGATTAATGCGCTGCATTTCTTCATTCATGCGGTTGTATGGCACGCTAATATAAAAGCTGCCACTACTACGAATCGGATAGCTGAGTTGGTCTGCTTCATAAGTTTGACGCATTCCCTCAACTTCGTAGCGGAACATCCGATTTTCGGCTCCACTAAGTCTACTACTGCCCAGTGCAGTTTGACCAAACATTTATTCTCGCTCCTGTAAGTTAATAATAGCTGTTAGCACTTTAACTAACTGCTAACAGCTAATAGCTTAAGCTGGTGTAACGCTGACGATTCTGCCGCCTTTTTTGACGATTTCTTGGTACTTTTGCGATAGTCGCTCGTAGGGAACCATGATTGCGGTAGCACTGCGGCGTACGTAGGGGTAGCCCGGTTGCAAAATTCCGGTTACTTCGATTCTGAACATTCTGCCGCTTTCTTGGGGCGTACCGCCAAGGGCTTTCGCCGAAGCAGAATCTTGAGGAATAGCCGCGCCATGTCTCCAACTTGAGCCGCCACCAGAGGGTTTAACGATTGTTCCGGCTTTGTTTTGACCGAGTTCGCGGGTTAGCCTTGGCGACTTACCACCTACCGAACCGCGATCGCTACTTGCATAGCCTCGATACAATCGGAACATCCGGGTAAATCCTACGGTTCTCACGCCCGCATCTACCATAAATCCGGTGTAGTAAGGAACAACGCTGTTGCCAAACTTTTGCTCGTATTCAATGCTATCAATGTAAGAATCTATTTCTACATCGTAGCCTTGCTCCTCGCACTGCCCTGTATGAATTGCCCATTCAGCTTCATCGTAAGGAGCGCGTCCTAAAAGATGTTTAAAATTGAGTTCGACAAAACGCTGATTTGAATTTGGGTAGAAAAATTTATTTTTGTATAATTCCGACTTCGCCACCGCACGCACAAATTCGCGTACTGTAATGCTGCCTTGTCTGAGTAACGATTCTGCGGAAGTCAAGCGCTCGGACTTCATAATATAGTCGTTACCTAACACCTGACGATAAACGGCTTTAATTACCGTTTGCAAATCGCTTTCTGTCCAATCTGGACGCAATTCAAATCGTGAGGAATCGTCAAATGCAGAAAGCCCAAGCGATCCTGCGGCGGCTAAATTGTTCACCATTAAAGCGCTCATAAACAGTCCCTATGCAATTGTTTAGATTTTTATAATGACGCTCTTGAAAAACAATGCCCGGAAAAATTAGTAACTGTTAGCAACAATGTTTTCGTGCGCCAACACTCACTTATTCTTCCGGGCAAACTACTTTAAAACTAGCTTAGGGCGCTAATTGCGTAGTCGATGTAGGTGTTGGTTTGGTTGGCTTCTTGTCCGCTCATACCATGATTTGCTTTGATGTAGTTCAAAGCTTCGATGTACCAGCTAGGAGATAGCTCGAAAGAACGGTTGATTTCATCCAATCCAGCAATTAGGTACTCATCCATTGGGCCTGTACCACCAGCAATTAGGCAGTAAGTAACCATGCGGAGGTAGTGACCGATATCGCGAGCGCACTTAGACTTACCGCGTGAATCGGCGGCGTACTGAGGCCCTTGCATTTGGGTTGTGTAGGGAAATTTTTGGTAAACTGCGTTAGCAGCGCCATCAATTAGCTTTTGTGAGCTTTGAGTCAAAGCACGAGCAGCATTTAAGCCAGCGTTAGCTTGAGCAAATCTACCATTAGCTGCTTGTAATTCAGTGTTGCCCAAAAAACGTCCTTGGGTATCAGCAGATGCGATCGCTTCGGTAATTGGTGTTTTCATTTTTTAGATTTCTCCTTTAAACTTGTTTTGCAATTGTTTTATTCAAGTATTTGTCTTAACTAAGAATTGTTAGTTAAGCAACAGAAGATGCAGCACGATCGAAGTAGCTTGCTAGTTCAGACATAATTGCACTGCAATCGCCTTGAACAATACCGGAAGCGTTTGCATCGTTAGCAATGTTGATAGCGATATCTTTCATTTTTTGTACGCCGGAAGCTGTAGAACCACCAGGTACGCCTAAGGCTTGGTAAGTTTCGCGCAAGCCATTTAAGCAGCGATCGTCTAATACACTTGCGTCACCCGCCATTAAAGCGTAAGTAACGTAACGTAAGATAATTTCCATGTCGCGCAAACAAGCTGCCATGCGACGGTTGGTGTAAGCGTTTCCGCCGGGTTGGATTAGTTGAGGCTGATCTTCAAACAAAGCGCGAGCAGCGTCAGAAACAATGCTAGAAGCATTTGTGCTGATCCGGTTTACTGCGTCAATACGCTTGTTGCCTTCTTTAACCATGTTTGATAGCGCATCAAACTGATTGCTGCTCAAAAATTCACCTTTTGAATCAGCCTGAGAAACTACCTTAGCGAATGCGTCTAACATGAACTCAATTCTCCTAATTGCTTACTTTGAGTGCAGTTTTGCTAAAAAGCGAAAATGTTGAACAGATAAATACAGACACAAAAAACATTCTATTCAAGTCGCCGACGATATTTTTCTCTTAATGACTCTTATAAGTTTTCAACCTTACAAGCGAGAAATCTGAGAAATTTCTTTTTTATATGAGAAATGAGCGAACTTGACTAAGTCATGGCTTTGCCTGTTATTTACCCTCTCTAGGTTATGTTTATACAATGCGGTCGGGGCATTGTTTATTACAAATTATTAATATTAAAATTTAGCTATGCTTAGAGCCTGTATAGCTTTTTTGGTAAAGGTTATAGCTTTTTATTGCCCTCATTTTGTGCAACATAGCTTAACAGTATTTATACTTACATCAAGTGTATTCATCAGTTTAATATTATTTTTATATTCTCCCAAATGCAGCAATAGCATCAAGCCTAAACACATTCCTGATAGAAAAATAAATATTTGTGTAAACTAATATTACAAAAATATTTCTAAATATTGCTGAAAATTGCGGAAGTTCTGCGTCGTAAAACCTCCAAAAGAGTCAAAAATGCTGACGGTAGGGGTGCAGTAACCGCAACTAACTGGTTTGTAACAGGATGAAGCAGTTGAAGTTTCCAAGCATGGAGAGCTTGACCGGGAAGATTTACGCCAATATCTTTGCCAGAGCTATAAAGAGGATCTTTAACAATAGGATGACCAATATAAGCGCTATGGACGCGAATTTGATGCGTCCGCCCAGTTTCTAGCTGAAAGTGCATGAGGGTGTAATTATCCAACCTTTCAGAAACTTGCCAATGTGTAATTGCATTGCGCCCACCTTTTTCAATCGGGACAACAGCCATTTTTTTGCGGTCTACGGGGTGGCGACCGATGGGCAGGTCTATTTTGCCCTCCAGGGTAGAAGGAACGCCGTAGACAACCCCTAAATAGTCTCTCCGGGCTGTTTTAGCTTTTAGTTGCGCTTGCAGGTGTTGTTGAGCAAAATCGGTTTTGGCGATCGCAATTGCGCCTGTTGTATCTTTATCTAAGCGGTGAACTATTCCCGGACGCTGTACGCCGCCGATTCCGGGTAAATTGGGACAGTGAGAAAGTAAAGCATTAACTAGCGTCCCGTCAGGATGACCGGGTGCGGGATGAACAACTAACCCCGCAGGTTTATTGACAATCAGCAAGCAATCATCTTCGTAGAGAATATCTAGCGGAATGTCTTCAGCTTTGAGATCTAGAGGTTGGACATCGGGAATTTGAATTGTAATGCGATCGCCTTTTTGAACTATGGCTTTTTTAGTCAGGCAAATTTTGCCATTAACTTGAACATTACCTTGAGCAATTAACTGTTGGAGGCGAGAACGAGATAAATCGCTGAGATTTTGGGCGAGATAAATATCTAATCTTTCGCCCGGTTCTTCAATTTGCAAACTAATTTCTATCACAGGTTTTCTAAATCAATTCCTCGTTCTTGGAGCAAAGCGCGGAGAGAAAGTAATTGAACTTCAGCTTGTTCGGCGCGTTCTTGCGCTTGTTCGGCGCGTTCTTGCGCTTGTCGCCAAAGCTGTTCTACTTCTAAATAACTCAAAAATGGTTGACCATCCGGGCGATAAATTTTCAGTTCATCTTCAGACAATTCAAACTTGATACCTAGACGCGGACTCACCCAACCAGCCACTTGTTCGATATCTTCTAACTCATCGCCAGAACGCCGCCAGATTGTTAGCTCATTGGAGTCTGGGTCGTATACATAATATTCTTCTACCCCATAGCGTTGATAAAATCTGTATTTGTTAATCATCTCCTTGGGGGTATTTCCGGGAGAAAGAATCTCAAAAACTACTTGGGGTGCAATGTTATCTTCTTTCCATTGTTGGTAAGAGCCGCGTTCACAAAGTGTCGCCTCTGGCGAATCGCCTTTTGGTCTACCAAAAGCCACCATAACATCGGGAGCAACGCGAAGTTTATTATTTCCCTCAACGGGATACCAAAGTAAGTCGCCCGCAACAAATACATTAGCATCGTTGGCAAATAGCAAATCTAAGTTCTTTTTTATGAGGACAATTAATTCAAACTGCTTAGTATTGTCCGCTATCGGTTGTCCGTCGCTGTCGGGATAAATAATATCTTTTTGGGTGGTAGATTCTGAGGCGACCATCGCTTTAATAAATTAAACTTAAAAATATTTTAGTAACTAAAGTTAGTATGGCACTTATACCGTAGGTGAATGGGTACAACGTTATGGAAGCATCAACGCAATTACTTACAGATACTTGGGTTGTAGCTACTTGGAATGAGTACATTAAAATCCTCGAAACTCCTGGTTACGAAAGAGCCAAAGGTTATTATCACAATGGACGAATGTTAATCGTTATGTCTCCTACAGGATTCGCTCATTCTTGCGACCATACAATAACTCTTTTTGCTGTTAACTTGTTTTGCAGCCTCAAAAGTATTTCATTAAATGGGCAAATAAGTTGTAGCTTCCGTAAAGTGGGATTACAAGAATGTCAGCCCGATGTATCTTACTACATTGGTGAAAATGCAGATTTAATTCCTAAGCTGACTAAAATTGTAGACCTAAATAAATATCCTGTTCCCGATTTAGCTATTGTGATTTCTGATAGTACGCTTTCTAGCAATGTAGGCAATAAACGGCTTCTATACGAAGAATTAGCAGTAAAAGAATACTGGGTAGTAGATGTCCAAAAAGCCCAAATAAAAGCGTTTGCTATTGCGAATAATGGCAGCCAAAGCATTGTGGAGTCAATGGTACTACCTGGATTATCAATGAACTTGTTAGAATCTGCTTTGCAACGTAGCCGAGAAGCCAATCAAGGGACAGTGGGGGCTTGGTTGTTACAGCAATTTCAAGCAATAAATTAAAACTAGCTAATTGGGCGATAGCTAGGCAAAATATGATGCAAGTTTACTACCTTACCAATTACTGCGATCGCTGGGGCGCTAAATTGATTTGCTTCTACTTGCGCCACAATTGTTGCTAAAGTGCCAATTAATTCTTCTTGCTCGATTCTCGTCCCCCAACGCACTAAAGCAATCGGAGTTTCTAAGCTTAATCCAGCTAACTGCAACTGCTCGATAATGTGGGGTAAATTGTGAATACCCATATAAACTACAATTGTTTCCGAGCCAAGAGCGATCGCACTCCATTTCACTTCTGGGCGGTACTTGCCCGCGCCTTCATGCCCGGTAACAAAGGTAACTGAGGAGCTATGGTCTCGATGAGTTAAAGGGATGCCTGCGTAGGCTGGAGCGGCAATTCCTGACGTTACACCGGGGACGACTTCTACAGCTATTCCAGCTTTTACCAAGTCTTCCATTTCTTCGCCGCCACGACCAAATACAAATGGATCGCCGCCTTTTAGTCGCACCACTACGGCATTATCTTGAGCTTTAGCTATTAATAATTGATTAATCTCATCTTGGCTTAAAGAGTGACGACTCCGACGTTTTCCAGCATCTATTTTTTCGGCTTGGGGATTGACCATATGCAAAATTGCCGGACTAACTAAAGCATCGTAAACTACGACATCCGCACACTCTAATAGTCCTTTGCCTTTAAGTGTAAATAATCCCGGATCTCCTGGGCCTGCGCCTACTAAATAAACTTTACCTAAACACTTTTTAGCGGTGTTATCGTTCATTACTCAATTAAATTAATAATTAAACTTGCAAGTTCTGGACTAGCGCCTAATGGTTCGACTAATTGAAAATTAATAGAGGAAAACTTTATTTTTAGTTCGTTAACCGTAGCAGCAATTGCATCAGTTATCCCACCCGCAAACAAAAAGTATGGCACAATGCCAATGTTTTTACAGCCACTATCAACTAACTTTTCTATTTGGGTTTCTAACTTAGGCGGTATAGCCCAGTAAGCAGAAGATGCGCCTAATTTACGGGCAATTTCTTCTATAGGGGCTTTTACACCAGGACGGCGGCTACCATGAGCAATTAATATCCATGCTTCGGCGGTAGTATTTTTCATTTGCTTTGCTAACAAATCAATTAAGCCTGGTTGAGTACCTAAATGATTTTGTAGGTGTATGGCTACTTTTGGGCTGCTGATTTGCTTTGCTTTGGCTATTTCCTGGGGTATATCTTCCATGACATGAACCCCAGAGAGCAGAAATAAGGGTACAACTTGTAATTTATCGCATCCACAAGCTAGAGCGCGATCGCACTTTTGTTTGATCTGTTCGTGTAAAGGTAAGGGATCTAACTCTAGATACGCTACCTCTACTAAGGGTTCTAGAATTGTTAACAAACTATCAGCACTTTTACGAGAATGCTTTTTGCTGGTACGAGCATCTAGCAACTTTTGTTGATAAATAAGTTTAGCTAGTTGCTCCATCGCAATTTGAGGACGAGGATCGCGGCTTCCATGAGCTACTAACAAATAAGCTGAAGGCATTAGGTAAGTATTTAGTTGCAACTACTTGTACTTATATTATGAATATAGGCGATCGCATTTCGGTTAATCTGTATATTTTGCTGCGCTTTGGCGGCATAAGTTCAATATCCAAGCTTAAGCATTGCGAGCAAAAACTTAGTAACAAATTTTGGCTTAAAAAATAAAGTCAACAGCAAATTTACTGTTGACTTTACTTTATGTCAATTTAGCTTACGGAAAAAACTTTGTAATTTAGCTTTCTACGGCTGGTTCGGCGATATAACGAAAAGTTGGCTCGGAATTCCAGGGTCCTCTTTCGTCTTTACCATTAGATGACAAGTTGTAATAAATATCAACTGTTTCATCCGGTTGAATATTCCCAAACATTGGATCTGTAAGCTTACCCAAGGAATCCAAGGCTTTCATAAACATTTGCGTGTGAGAAATTTCTCTTGTCAGCAAGTGTACGAGAGTCTTTTTCGTGCCTTCGTCGGTAGCCAATTTTATTAACGATTCGTAAGTTTGACGCGCTCCTGCTTCCGCCGCAATATTAGCTCTTAGATCGCGAACAACGTCTCCGCCTTCGTTTAAATAGCTTGCAGTCCAAGTATTTCCTTGACTATCCAAAAAGTGAGGACCCATACCGCGTACTGCAAACAGCGTGCTTTTATATGCTTCAGTTTGATCGACATTTTTTGTATGAGACTCGATCATTTTGCCCACCATTTCCAAGTGACCAAATTCTTCTATGGCAATATCTTGCAGCATATCTTTGATTCCTGGATGCTCGATATGAAAAGATTGTACCCAGTATTGCAAAGCTGCGGAAAGCTCGCCTGTAGCTCCACCAAATTGTTCTAGTAGTAGTTGAGCAAAACGCGGATCTGCTTCTTTAATATCTACCGTATGAATAGTCTCTTTTTTGTGAAAAAACATGATCTCTCTCGTATAAAAAAATAAATCGGCAGATAACTTTTTACCTACAAAACCTACAGCATTACCTGGAAGTAAATAGATTCAGTATTTCTTCAGATTAATTGTTATGCCAAACGATATCATGCGCCTTTAGAAAGACTTGCCATTTAGATAGATACACCTAAAGTTATTACTGCATAAATTTGTTTGTAATGAACGCAAAAGTAGTTAAGTATATTTTTATACAACAGTTTGTTCAATCCGAGCTTTAAAGCATCATTGTTGCTTGGCAGAATAAGTATAAAAGTTTTGCATTATGCCAATTGTTTGAAAGCGATACAGAGGAACAATAGAACTAATAGATAAATTAGTTCGATAAATACTAAATAATAGAAAATTTTGTCTTTGCGTACTGCGAGCGAGAATTTGGCGTATTTGCGGGCGATTTGAGTCAATTAACTCAGCGCAAGAATTTTGTACTAAAGTTTCAAAAGCCTGTGGTATTTGGCTGCAAACATCATTTTTTAAATAGGTTGTAAGTTGTTCGACAGCATATTCTTCATAAGTAGAAGTATCGGGGTTAGTGACAGCCATTGCTGTTACTAACCCAGCCAAAAAAAATAAACTAATAGATGCAAGCGGCTTTAGGTTTTTCATGGGTAAAATGATAAAAAGTTTTATTATTTATTTTGGTATTAGTTCATCGTACCTCAGTAACCTAAAGTTAATTACCTCCGATACCAAGCAATAATTTTCTCAGGGCAAATACCTATCAAGTAAGCAAAAATTGCTACTTGATTGAGAACAGTAGTTTGAATGATTCCTAACTTTTGCCAACGCCTGTTTGAAGTAATGACCGGAGCAGAAATAAGGGCAATTTTTCCTCTACGTCTTAAACGACAAACAAGTTCAAAGTCTTCCATAATTGGCAAGTTTGTAAAGCCGCCTAGTTGCTTAAACAATTTGGCATTAAGGAAAATAGCTTGATCTCCATAGGGTAGGGCAAAAATGCGCGATCGCATATTTACACCAATTTCTACTAATCTCAATCCCCAAAAATCACCGTCAATTTGTAACGCAAACGCCCCCGCCACAATATTTCTAGAAGTAGCTTGACGAATCATTGTATCAAACTGGCTAGGTAAAAGAGTATCGGCGTGGAGAAATAATAAAGTCTCCCCCGTAGCCATTTGTGCGCCAGCGTTCATTTGCTGGGCGCGATTTGCGGTGTGAGACAGCAAAACCTTTACCCCCAAGTCTTGAGCTATTCGTACCGTATCGTCAGCGCTACCACCATCAACTACAATTACTTCTGCATTGTTTGCACTAGCAACTGTAGCAGCAATATGTTCTGCTTCATTTAAAACAGGAATGATTACGGAAACTAGAGCTAAATGGGGCAAAATTTCCTGACTTTCAGTCCATAATTGCGATAGATAGATAAGGACTTAGCTTTTAGGATCGAGTTATAATTGTTCTCAGTACACTAGGCTTAAAGAAAGGTTTGCTGAACGTTAAGCAAACGGCGTTTATTTATTTCTAATGGCGATCGCTTTTTACGCTCTAATCCAAGATTAAAGGCTTTTTAAGTCTGTATTTTTACTACTCATGCTTACCCACCACCGCAAGCCTGTATGTTTATCTATAGTTTCTACAGACCTACCTATTTGGTCAGTTGTAGAAACTTCTGCCACACTATATCAAAAAACTTGCCAGCAGTTTCATATAGTCTTACACGAACCGCCGCTACAGCAGTTAGAGGTAGCAACTCCACGCTTGCTGTGGTTAGATATTTCTCCCTGCCGGGTAACGATGAGTATGCAGGCAAGCGGAAAATTAAGTTATCGTCATTCGTGGCAACAAGGACTTTACGGTTATAGCTACTATTGGCTGCAAAGCAAGTCCTGTCAACCCCAAGAACAACTGCGCTTGCGGAATTTTACTTGTAAACTAAATTTGATCGGTCGGACTCTCCCCGAAAATTTGCGCCTGGAATATGAATTGTGGTCGGAAAAAGTGCCAATGGGTCGCTATACATTAAATTTAGATATTCACCATTAATTTATTGAGAATAATTGACGATAAGAACCGCGATCGCCTATACTAAGCAGCGATACTTGCAAATAATTTGCAACAAATAGGAAGCGGCGCGATCGCATAATATGGGCAACGATACACTACAAGCTAAGGCACACCTACAATTGAGCCGCCGACAATTTTTAGAAATTGCTTTAGCAGGAGTAGGTGTTACGGGGGCAGCAATCGCTTATCAAGCGCTCAATCAAAAATCTGTACCTGTAAGAATTCCCCCTGTTGAATCTAGCGATTTGCCAAAAGATAGCAATAACCCAATGGCAATATTGCGAAACTTTGATTATGGGACAGTCAAAAAAGAAAAAGGAAGAACGATTAGAGAATATAAAATTGTTGCGGAAAACTCCATAATTGCTCTAAATAGCGCTGTTAATTTTAATACCTGGAACTTCAACAATCGCATTCCTGGCCCGACATTAAGGGCAACGGAAGGCGATCGCATCCGGGTAGTATTTTACAACAATGGCGGGCATTCTCATTCTATGCACTTTCACGGTATTCATCCGGCAGAAGCCGATGGGTTACGTCCTGTACGTCATGGGAATGCGGCAATTTATGAATTTGATGCCGAACCATTTGGCGTTCAATTATACCATTGTCATACTGAACCTGTAACGCGGCATATTGGTAAGGGGCTGTATGGAATGTTAATTATCGATCCACCCAAACCCCGCCCCCCGGCTGATGAAATGGTGTTAGTTATGGGAGGATTCGATACAAACGATGATAACAAAAATGAATTTTATGCCTTTAACGGGCAGCCAAATTATTACCGAACTCATCCGATTCCTATCTATCAAAATCAGTTAGTGCGGCTTTATGTACTCAATATGATTGAGTTTGATCCGGCGGTAACTTTTCACCTCCACGCTAACTTTTTTCAAGTGTATAAAACGGGTAGAACTCTCAAACCCAGCGAAGAAAGCGACGTAATTACCTTAGGGACGGCGGAAAGACATATTTTAGAATTTGCCTACAAATATCCAGGTAAATATATGTTTCATCCTCATCAAGATGCGATCGCTCAAGCAGGTTGCATGGGTTTATTTGACGTTCTTCCAGCTACTTAACACAAGCTTCACCAATACTAAATAAGTGCCATGTCTATAATACGATTTTTGTTTCTTACCATTGCCGCAGCTATGCTCTCAGTTTTATTTAGCTGCAATCAAACGCCAACAGTTACAACTTCTGCAAATCCCTCACCTAGTAACGTTTCTAGTCCCGCCACCGTAGCCGTCAATAGCAAAAATAAAATCAACATCAACAATGCAATTTTGTCAGAATTAGACAAGTTAGAGGCAAAACTAGGCATTCCGGCGTTATCTAACCAAATTCAAGCACAGCGTCCTTATGGGAGTACCGAAGAATTAGTAGCTAAAAAAGTTATAAGTCAAGCTCAGTACGACCAAATTAAAGACATGGTAACAATTGAGGATATCGTGCTGACCGGTGTTGCTAGAGATGTTGATTACATGACTAAGCTGGGATTGATGAAGGGACACTTGTTGGTTGCTAAAGAACTTTTGGACTTACAAAAACCCGCTCAAGCCGATCCCCATATCGGGCATCCGGTTGAAGAAATTTATGTAGACGTGGAAGATCAACTAAACGAGCGCAACGTCCCGGAATTTAAAACAAGTTTAATTAGCTTACAGGACTTAGTAAAAGCTAAATCTGCCAAAATAGACACTAACTTTACCGAAGCCGTAAAATCGGTAGATAATGCGATCGCCGCTTTGCCAGAAACTCAACGTTCATCGCCGGAATTTGTTTTACAAGTAATTAATGGCTTATTAGATACGGCAAATTCTGAATATACCGCCGCGATCGCTAATAATAAAATTACTGCCGCCATTGAGTATCAAGATTCTCGTGGTTTTGTTAAATATGCCGAGGAATTGTACAAAGGGATTTCTAGCCAAGTAGGTGCAACAAATGCGGATCTTGATAAATCTATCGCTACTAACATGAGCGAACTAGATAAAAATTGGCCCTCTGTCATTCCTCCAGCTACCCCAGTAAATCCTCCCGCCGAAGTTACACAGTTAATTAAAACTATTGAACAAGACTCGCAAAAAGTGTTAGACAGTAACACCACTGCCAAACAATAAAAATTATGCGCGAACTTGACACTGAAAAAGCGATCGCTTTGCTCAACTCCATCATGGAATTTGAACTTGCAGGAGTAGTACGTTATACTCACTACTCCTTAATGGTGACAGGCCCAAACCGAATTCCCATTGTCGAATTTTTTAAAATGCAAGCAACCGAGTCTCTAACTCACGCCCAGCAAGTAGGAGAAATTCTTACGGGGCTTGAGGGACATCCCAGCTTGAGAATTGCGCCAATGGAAGAAACCTTCCAGCATTCTGTTAAAAACATTTTGGAAGAAAGTTTAAATCACGAGAAAAAAGCTTTGGACTTGTATAAAACCTTACTTGATACCGTTAGCGATGCCAGCGTGTATTTAGAAGAATTTGCAAGAACAATGATTGGGACTGAAGAATTGCACACCATAGAAATCAGAAAAATGTTGCGCGATTTTAGCGGTATTACAGCTTAAATCAAACAGTTTGTAACAAAAATAGCAAGGCAGGAGGAAATAAACATAACTCCTCCTGTCAAAATACCTGAAGATAAATTATGAATTTTAGTGCGGCTATACCTACATTTGTAATTACTCTCCGCGAAGGAGTAGAGGCGGCGTTAGTAGTAGGAATTGTCTTAGCTTGCTTAAAAAAAGCTGGGCAAAGTCGCTTAAATCCTTGGGTTTACGCGGGTGTAGGAGTTGGAATAGTTGTTAGTGCAATAGTAGGAGTACTGTTTGGTCTAGCAATCCCAATTATCAGCGCCGCTAATCCAAAGTACACGACGGTAGTTGAACCTTTATTAGAAGGCGTGTTTAGTGTAATTGCGATCGCCATGCTTAGTTGGATGTTAGTGTGGATGACTCGCCAAGCTAGATTTATGAAGGCGCAAGTAGAAGGAACAATTAGCGCGGCTTTGCAAAACAAAAACGCTGGCTGGGGCGTTTTTAGCTTAATTTTGATTGCTGTGGTGCGAGAAGGCTTTGAAACGGTACTATTTATCGCTGCCAACTTTCAACAAGGTTTAGCGCCTGCTTTTGGGGCGATCGCGGGGGTTTTAACTGCCGCCATTATCGGAGTTTTGCTATTTCAGTGGGGAGTTAAAATCAACATCCGCCTGTTTTTCAAGATTATGGGAGTGTTGTTGCTGCTAATTGTTGCAGGCTTAGTTGTTGCTGCTTTAGAACACTTTGACGTAGCCTTTGCAACTTTGGCACAGATGGATCGTTCTTCTCAAGGCTTATGTTTTTACTACGAACGATTTACTAAAAATCCTTCTTGTATTTTAGGCGCGAGAGTTTGGAATACATCGAAAATACTGCCCGACGATAAGTTTCCAGGAATAATACTTAGTGCTTTATTTGGCTATCGAGAAAATTTGTTTATCGTTCAAGCCGTTGCTTACATCGTGTTTTTGCTAACTTTAGGTAGTATCTACTTTCGGAGTTTAGGAGGTAAAGTAAATAAAAAAGTTGAATCGTCGCCTCAATTACCATTAAGCACTAAATAAGATAGAGCTTGGCAATAATATGGTTTTAATCAAAGAGTTATTTACGCATCCAGTTAAAGGATTGACTCCCCAAAAATGCGATCGCGTATTTTTGCTTTGCGAACATGGGATTCCTGGCGATCGCGCTTTTGCCTTAATGTATGAAAGCGTGACTGTGGAAGTACCCGATACTGCCGTACCTTGGATGAAGAAAAAAAACTTTGCCATGCAGTGCGATCTCCCGGTATTAGCAGCGTTAAATTGCCACTATGACAGCAATACTACGATTTTGACAGTCAAGCAAGGCGATAGTGAGTTATTAAGTGCTGCAACCAATACTCAAGAAGGACGCGATCGCCTAAGTAGCTTTTTTAGCGATTATATAGCCCCTTACCGTCCTCAAAAAGGAAGCTTGCGTTTAGTGGGCGATCCAAGAGGTAAAACCCGTTATAGCGATCGCCAACCCGTTCACCTATCCTTAGTTAGTCAAGCCACCTTAGACGCGCTTTCTAGCGCCGCAGGACAAGAAATAGACGCGCGACGGTTTCGTCCTAATGTTGTATTAGAAGGCGTAGCAGCTTGGGAAGAATTTAATTGGGTAGGAAAAGAATTGCAAATCGGACAAGCAAAGATTAAAATCACAGCGCCGATTACTCGCTGCTTAAATATTGATGTCAATCCCGATACGGGAGAGCAAGATATTAAACTATTTTCTCTGCTAAAACAGCAATTCAACCACCAAGAAACAGGGGTAGTAGCCCAAGTAATTAGTAGCGGAGATGTCGCGGTTACAGAAAGCTTAGTTATAGAGTAGACCTAGCGGGTTGAAATCCTACGCTAATAGCTAAAGTTAGTTGAAACCAACTGAATTTGAGATTGGGAATTTAAACAACGGAGAAGGGGAGATTCGAACTCCCGGAAGCTTTCACTTCATCTGATTTCAAGTCAGACGCAATCGACCACTCTGCCACCTCTCCAAATTTAGTCAGTTTGGGTCAAAACTGACAGATAATTATCATAACTTACGATCGCGCTGACTGCACTACTTGACTTGGTTGCTGATAAATAATTTCTTCTGATACCACCGTAAAATTTTTACCCATCCACACTAAAGAAGCTTGAGAAATTATCCCACCCTGCAAATGCACTATAGAGAAGTTTCGCAACTTGTCGCCTTCAGGAGTTTGGACAATTCGAGGAACGCGCGCTGCATTTAGATACATCGTTCCTTCGGAACTAATCGCAAAGGTTTTTCTTAAGTGCTTTTTTGTATACCTTAGATCGTGGTGCATATGACCGAAGGTAACTAAAGGAATAGTTTTACCCATTTTATGAGCTTGGGCGATCGCATCAGTCAAATCGGGATCGCCATAATCGCCCCCCAATGGTTGCCAATCTTTCCCACAAGGATCGTCAGCGTTGCTTCCTAAACCCACTGGACCATTATGACCGAGAAATATTACCGTTTCGTAAGCGGCGGTTTTGGCGGCGGCTACTATTTTTGCTGTAGACTCGGCAAAACTTGTAACTCCAAACCTTTGTTTATAAAACTCGGCATTTCGCCAAACTTCTCCACCCCAGCTAAACGGACGACTACCAACTACCGTAAGCTTTAGTTCAGGAAAATCGAGCTTGCTGTAACCTACATGAGCTTCTTTT
>JAPJOW010000240.1:1368-6461 GCA_030826005.1 Aliterella sp. RAGGC_92 | reverse complement strand
ATATTGAATAATTTAATTAGTTACTAATAAAAAACCACACGGATTGTAAGACATCGGTGTGGTTTTTTATAGTTATATAACTGAGCTAAGTTTAGACAGGCGCGATCGCACTTCTACCTAATTGGTGGCATAGAAACCTTTTTAGCTAAACCTAGCATCTGCAAAGTTCTAATTGCCCACCAAGTCATATCAATTTCCCACCAACGCAACCCAGCTTTAGCTACCTTGGGGTAAGCATGATGGTTATTGTGCCAACCTTCACCATAGGTTAGAATTGCCGCCCACCATAGATTGCGAGAATTGTCTTCAGAATCAGGGAAGTTGCGATAACCGAAAATGTGCGTTGCCGAGTTAATTAACCAGGTGCTATGCCAAAGTAAGACAGACCTTAAGAAAATACCGTAGATAACAAAAGGCATCCCACCACAAACGTACAACAAAGCTGCTAAAGGAATTTGCAAAGCTAAATGGTAGCGATTTAACCACCGATAGAAAGGATCGCGGGCTAAGTCTGGCGCAAATTTACTGTATTGTTTATAGTCAAAAAACTCTGGACGCGGGTAGAAAAGCCAAATAATATGACTCCACCAAAAACCACGCCTAGAAGAATAAGGATCTTTTTCTTCGTCTTCGGTGTGGGCGTGATGCAGACGGTGTCCCGCTACCCAAAAAATGGGGCCGCCTTGAATTGCCAACGCGCCGATAATTGCGATCGCATATTCTAATAATTTTGGCACTTGAAAGCTCCGATGACTCAGCAATCGGTGATAACCCAAACAAATGCCAATACTGCCAAATAGCCAATGTAAAAATAATGCTACTCCCAAGGCTGACCAAGAGAAACACCCCACCGCCAATAAGGACAAGATGTGAAAAGTTGCAAAAAAACCAATACTAATCCAGCTAAGAGTAAGTGGCTTACTCTCAGTCACTAAGGAGCGTGCAGTCATATTTTTCCTTTGTAAAGCTCGTCAGCGCTACTTTCTTCGCACCCAGAAGCGCTATATTAATTAACGTATGCAAGTGCTGCTTACATTTCTAGTCTAACAACAAGTTTTTGAAAATGCAAGTAACACTTACACATTTATGCCTCCTCAAAATTCGACCAGACAGCGATTAATAGAATCTGCCTTAGAACTATTTACGTCGCAAGGAGTTACAGAGACAACAACTAAAGCTGTAGCCGAAGCCGCTCAAGTTAATGAAGTAACTTTATTTCGGCAGTTTGGCAATAAACAAGGATTAATATTAGCCGTACTAGAAGAATCCCCAGCCTTTAAGCAACCAGGGGAATCATTGCAAATTTCTACTCAAGTAAATAGTTTAGAAGACGCGGTAACTGAGTACGCTACTGCTTACTTGCAAGCAGTAGCCCAAGCACCAGAATTGCTACTATCTTTAATTGGTGAAGCTAGACACTTTCTCCCTCAAAACCGTCAAGCACTGGGTAACGGCATAGGTAAAGCTAATAACTACTTGGCAAAATATTTAGCCGCCGCTATAGAAAAATCCCCCGATCGCGAATTAGACCCCGAAAAACTTGCAAGTATGCTCTTTACAGCTTTGTTGGGCTACGCCGTGATTGAAAACACTTGCATTGAACAACAATTATGGCGCGATCGCTCTGAATTTATCGACAACTTGGGGCTATTATTCCAAGCTAAAAATACTGCAACTCCCATTAACGATTTACCAGCTTCTTTAGTCCACGAGATTTTGCATCGAGCTAAAAAAGCACAACTAAGAGACTATGCTCTGATGTATGTTCTATTTGGCTCTGGATTATCAAAAGAAGAAATAGCTAGTTTAGAAAAGTCGCACCAAATTAGTGAAAATAATCGCCACTTGTTACAGATAACCCTAAATGGTAAGGTGCGACAAGTCCCTGTCAATCAATGGATTATGGGTAAGCGCTACGGCTCTTACACGCGCAATCCCTTAATGGGGTGGCTTAAAAGCCGCACTGACGAGCATCCGGCATTGTTTCTTAACGATGAGGGGATGCCCATATCTGCTCTCGATATAGAGTTACGCTGGCAAGCATTAACAATAGACTTGTTGACACCAGAAGGGCGATCGCCAATCATTGAGCAAGCAGGGCAAACATGGCGAGTAGAAATGTTAAGTAAGGGTATGAAAATCGAAAATTTGAGTATGCTTACAGGTTTGGATGTAACAGATATTCAGCCCTACGTTCGTAGAGTTAAAGAAAAACTAGCCTTAGAACAAGCCATCGATCTCGATCGCAAATCTTAAATTTTTCCTAATTAAAACCAATGAAAGCTATCAATAATCCCCCAACTCCTTTTATTGCCCGAATGTTGAAACTGGTGGGGATAGTATTAATTTTATCTTTTCTATTAGACTTTGTAATTCTAGCTTTTCCGGCGGGAGCGCGAGACGCTTTGTGGCAAATTGGCTTTGTTACCGCCACTATCGATCGCGGAATTACACCGATAATTGGCTTGGCTTTTTTGCTCGTAGGCTACTGGATCGATCGCAGTAACAGCGATAGTTTAACTCAACCGCCCTTGTGGTTGAGCTTGAAATTTTGGGCGCTGTTATTGTCTAGCTTGTTGGGATTGCTATTTTTAATTATGATTCCTCTACACATCAATAATGTAAACACTGAAAGCGTTAGAGCCGTAGAGCGCATCAATCAAAACTCCTTGCAAGAAGAAGCGCGGTTGCAAAGCGAACTCAATCAATTGCAAGCCCAATTAGGCGATGCCAACGTCCGCGCTAAACTAGACGCAGAAAAAAGTAGATTTAAAGCTCAAGTTACTGCCTTACTGCAAAACGAACAGCAGTTCAATCAGGCAATAAATAGCGATCGCACTCCCGAAGCTGAAAAAAAATTACTACGCCAATTTAAAGCTAATCCCCAAGCCTTGGAGGAATTTTTAGCCCAACAAAGCGATCCGGTTGCTCTGGGTAGCAAAAGACTAGCTCAACTGCAAACCCAAAAACAACAACTAATAAACCAAGCAAGACAAGAAGCGCTGCAATCTAGTATTAGAATGACTGTCCGCAGTTTATTAATCTCGATTGCTTACATTTTTATTGGCTGGATGGGCTTAAGAAGTATACTCGCAAATAAATCGGCATCAAACCCAAGCTGAGTTCAATCTAGCCTACAATGAAAATAATTGTTACGATCTTTAATTAAGTAGGTATTTATATGCTGGGTAAATGTAACTAAAAATAATTCTTAGCATACTGTCCCAGGACTTAAAGTGAGAACATAGATTGTAGGTAGGTTGGGTTTTAAATAAAATCTCAGTAGCAATTTATCAAAGGAGAGTGAGCAATTAGTGCTCGAACGCTTCAAACAAGACTTAAAAAATGACTTAATTGCCGGGTTATTGGTAGTAATTCCCCTGGCTACCACAATTTGGCTAACAATTACGATCGCTTCTTGGGTTGTAAACTTTCTCACGCGGATTCCCAAACAAATAAATCCGTTTGACGATATGAACCCAATATTAGTAAATTTGCTAAACTTGGGAGTTGGTTTAGCCGTACCGCTATTGTGCATTTTGCTTATTGGTTTAATGGCACGTAACATCGCCGGACGGTGGCTGCTAGATGTCGGAGAAGATGTATTAGAAGCAATTCCTTTAGCAGGAGCAGTTTATAAAACTTTAAAGCAGCTACTTGAAACCATACTTAAAGACACTAACGGCAGATTTCGCCGCGTGATTTTAGTAGAGTACCCCAGACGGGGAATATGGGCGATCGCCTTTGTCACGGGCAGCATGAGCAATGAAATCCAAGCGCAAATGGTTCGTCCAGTGCTGAGTGTATTTATTCCCACTACTCCTAACCCAACTACTGGGTGGTATGCGGTAGTTCCAGAAGACGAAGTAATTAATTTATCAATGTCTATTGAAGATGCTTTTAAAGTTATAGTATCGGGCGGAATAGTTGCTCCTAATACGCTCATAACTTCCTTACCCGGAAACGAGCTTAAACTCGACGTACCCCACACCGAAAAAATCTAGACTTGGCACTCTAAAACCCCTTTTTTAATCCTCCTCGCTCCCAATTTATGGAAACACAAAAACCCCGCCAAGTTGCCCGCGAACTAGCACTGTTGAGTTTGAGCCAAAGACCCCAATCGCCAGAAAAGCTAGAAGCAAAACAAATATCAAGTTTACTTTCTGCCGCAATTGGCGTTCTTACCGCCGAAGCCCAAGACGCGCTGACGAATGCTTCCTCCGAACTACAACGTAGTAGCGATCGCCTTTTAAACAGCCAAATTCGTTCTACCGATATAGAGTCAGCCAGGACTATGGTTAGCGAAGCTGTAGAAATTACCCAAAGTGCGATCAATCGTTTAGGTACGGCTTTAGAATTGCCGAAGTGGATTCAACTAGCAAATCAGCAAGAAGTCCGCGATTACACAATTAGCATTGTCGGAACAGTCAGCGCCAAGTTAGCCAAAATAGATGAAGTACTAAAAGAAGCTTTAGTAGATTGGCAAATAAATCGATTAGCTAAAATCGACCGCGATATCCTCCGTATAGCGATTTGTGAAATCTTATTTTTAGGTCAACCCGATCGCATTGCTATCAACGAAGCGGTAGAACTTGCCAAACGCTACAGTAGCGATGAAGGATATAAGTTTATTAATGGCGTGATGCGCCGCGTTACAGAACAACTAAAAGCTCCCACTGCTCCAAATTCTTAATAGTTTTCTTATCCTCAATTTTTTTAAGTAAGTTAGTCCAATGGTTTTTAATTGGTTTCGCCGTCAATTTAACGATAAAGATGCTCCTACACCGGAAGACGAATCCACAACGGCGGAAGTAGAAGCGCCAGTAGAACCAGTTACCCAACCAACTCCAGAGGAAGACGTTGCGGCAGAATACTTACAATGGGCTAAAGCTGCTTACCAAAATATTCAACAACAGCAAGCACAACCAACCCAAAGCGTTGAAGCGCCAACACCTCAAACAGATGTCAGTAATGAGCTAGGAGAAGAAGCCCCAGCATTAGAGCCTCAAGCTGACGAACCCGATGCGGAAACAGCACTAGAAGAAGCCCCAGCATTAGAGCCTCAAGCTGACGAACCCGATGCGGAAACAGCA
>JAPJOW010000240.1:0-1268 GCA_030826005.1 Aliterella sp. RAGGC_92 | reverse complement strand
CTAGAAGAAGCTCCAGCATTAGCACCTCAAGCTGACGAACTTGATGCGGAAGCACAATTAGTAACAGAAGAAACAGCCCCCAAGCCCTTTTGGGCGCAAGCGGAAGCCGACCGACTCGCCAGAATAGAAAGGCTTAAAGCAACAGCAATTGAAGTTGAACCAGAAGAAGTACCGCAAGTTCAGCCAACAGAAGAAGTATTAGTTGCGTTTGATGAGGGCTTTTTGTGGTCGGCAGAAATTTTAGCTGCTCAAGGTCGTCGCCCGGAAGATGTATCTTTAGAAGAAATTACCTGGCTCAAAAAACTCCGGCAAGGATTAGATAAGACGCGCCGCAGTATAGTTAATCAACTTAAAGCAATAGTTGGTCAAGGGCCGCTCAATCAAGCGGCGGTAACGGAAATAGAAACGTTGCTATTGCAAGCAGATGTAGGGGTACAAGCTACCGATTACATTATTAATGCCCTGCAAGAGCGGTTGAAGCAAGAAGCATTACCCGCCGACGAAGCGGTTTCTTATCTCAAGCAAATCCTCCGCGATATGCTCGATCGCCCTTTAGAAAAATATTCCCGTACCTTTATACCCGAAAAAGACACGCTCAATATTTGGTTGATGACGGGAGTTAATGGCGCGGGTAAAACGACAACTATTGGCAAAATTGCCCATATTGCCCAAAAGTCTGGTTACAAGTGCTTAATTGGTGCGGCGGATACTTTTCGAGCGGCGGCGGTAGAACAGGTGAAAATCTGGGGTGCGAGAAGTGGAATTGAAGTAGTAGCCAATCCCGGACAAAATACCGACCCCGCCGCCGTTGTATTTGATGCGATCGCCGCCGCCCAATCTCGTTCTACAGAACTGTTGTTAATAGACACGGCGGGACGCTTGCAAAATAAAAAAAACTTAATGGACGAACTAAGTAAAATTCGCCGGATTGTCGATAAAAAAGCCCCCAATGCCAAGGTTGAATCATTACTCGTTTTAGATTCTACTCTCGGTCAAAATGGACTTAGGCAAGCAGAAGTTTTCGCCGAAGCCGCGCAGTTAAGCGGCGTAGTTTTAACTAAACTTGACGGGACAGCGAAAGGGGGAATTGCTTTAGCAATAGTGCAGCAACTTGGTTTACCAATTCGGTTTATTGGTGCTGGGGAAGGCATAGAAGACTTGCGCCCCTTTTCTAGCTATGAATTTGTCGAAGCATTACTAAGTAATTAAAAATTGGGTGCTGCTGAACGATGTGATATATTTGCCCCCTAACCCCCAATTCTGGGGGA
>JAPJOW010000239.1 GCA_030826005.1 Aliterella sp. RAGGC_92 | reverse complement strand
ATGGGCGAAGAAACAAACGAAATGGACTTGCTTGCTACTCCCGATTTAACTGCACAAAATGACGATATAAACCAATTTACAGAAGTAATGGCAATAGATAGCGAACTGGATTCAAGCCAACAACCAGAAATAGGAGAGGAAACCAATGATATAAATTTGGGACTAGGTTTAGGAGCCGCAGCTATTGCTGCTGCAAGTATTCCTCTACTAGAAGAACGTTTAATAGTAGACGTTAACAAGCAAAAAATTGGCGAAGTAGTTGTTAGAAAAGAAATTGAAACTGAAATGGTACAAGTACCAATCAGACGAGAGAAATTGATTGTAGAACAAGTAGGGGCGGAAACTATACAACTTGCAGAAATAGATTTAGGACAAAGTGACCTTCAGGGAGTCTCGTTAGCAACAGAGCAAATAAATACTGCGGATCGAGCAATAGCTACAGCCAATGAATTGATTGTCACAGGCGAATTTACCTCCGCTAAGATAGCAAGCTTACTACTAAATGCGATCGCTCTCGAACGCAAACAAGGCTGCAAAAAAATTAAAATCCAAATCGTTGTAGACGACGTAGAGCGTCAGCAAACCTATCAAGAATGGGTAAATCGTTGCTCAATTAAGCCGTCACAAAACTAAAAATGCGATCGCATTAAAAAAGCAGGGTGATTCTAAAACTAGAATCACCCTGCTTTGTATATCTACTGACTATGCCAACGACGCAGTTTTTACATCGCTGGAGGCTAACAACTCTTGCAACTCATCAGCGTCTACCGTCTCTTTCTCAATTAGCATATTAGCTAAAGTATCGAGAATGTGACGGTTATTTACTAACACTTCTTTAGCTCTACGATAAGCTACATCTACAAGCTTGCGAACTTCGTCATCAATAGCGGCGGCGGTTTCTTCGGAGAAATCGCGCTCGGCGACAATATCGCGACCGAGGAACATATTGCCTTGCTGACGACCTAAAGCAACTTGCCCTAAGCGATCGCTCATGCCAAATCGAGTTACCATTTGACGAGCTACTCTTGCTACTTGCTGCAAGTCATTGGATGCACCAGTTGTGACTTCTTCATCCCCAAAGATTAATTCTTCAGTAATGCGTCCGCCCAAAGCTACAGCCATTTGATTTTCTAGGTAAGAGCGGCTGTATAAGCCCGTATCCATCCGGTCTTCACTGGGAGTAAACCAAGTCAAACCACCCGCACGACCGCGAGGAATAATGCTAATTTTCTGTACGGGGTCGTAGTCTGGCATCAACGCCCCAACTAAAGCATGACCTGCTTCGTGGTAAGCAACCAAAGTTTTGCGCTTTTCGCTCATTACTCGGTCTTTCTTCTCTGGCCCCGCTAAAACGCGATCGATTGCATCATTGACTTCATCCATAGAGATTTCTGTCAAACTGCGTCGCGCTGCCAAAATTGCCGCTTCATTGAGCAAGTTAGACAAATCAGCGCCCGTAAACCCAGGAGTGCGACGAGCAATTCTATCTAAATCTACGTCTTTTGCTAAAGTTTTGCCACGAGCGTGAACTTTCAATATTTCCGCGCGTCCGGCATAATCGGGACGATCTACTACAACTTGGCGATCGAAACGACCTGGACGTAGCAATGCTGAATCTAATACGTCTGGGCGGTTGGTTGCAGCAATCAAAATAATTCCTGTATTGCCTTCAAAACCATCCATTTCGGTAAGTAACTGGTTTAAAGTTTGCTCTCGCTCATCGTTACCGCCACCTAGACCTGCACCCCGTTGGCGACCTACAGCGTCGATTTCATCGATAAAGACAATACAAGGAGCATTGGCTTTTGCTTGCTCGAATAAGTCGCGGACGCGGGACGCACCTACACCAACAAACATTTCGACAAATTCCGAACCAGAGATAGAAAAGAAGGGAACGCCAGCTTCTCCAGCTACCGCACGGGCTAGGAGGGTTTTACCTGTTCCGGGAGGTCCAACTAATAATACGCCTTTGGGAATTTTTGCTCCCACCGCCGTGAAGCGGTCGGCATTTTTAAGGAAGTCTACAACTTCATTTAACTCTAGTTTTGCCTGGTCGATCCCCGCTACATCGCCAAAAGTTATTTGGGTTTGCGGCTCCATTTGCACTCTAGCTTTTGATTTGCCAAAATTCATTGCTTGACTACCAGGGCCGCTTTGAGCGCGGCGGAGCAAGAAAAATAAGCCAACCAATAGCAGCACTGGCACAAATATACTGCTGAGGACTCTAAACAAGGTACTATCGTCAGCTTGCGGTGAAACTACTATATCAACGTTGTTTTTACTTAATATATCGATCAAGTCAGGATCGTTAAGTAGATTTACTATTTTCTTTTCACCATCTTGAGGTGTTACTTGCGCTCTTGTGCGATCGGCACTAAGACTTACACGCTCTACTTTACCTTGTTGAACTTCTTGAATAAATTGACTATAGCGCCATGTCTCTCGACTTTGGGGTTGTTTTTCAAAAAATGCTGTTCCTAATGCTAAAACTACAATGCCTAGCAGAACGTACAGCCCCGCGTTTCTCCAGCGTTTATTCACCGAGGTTATTCCTCCTAACCTTAATTAACTTACGAAGGTCTTTATAAGTTAAATGTTAACTATTCTTAATCTAGCTTAGAATTACAGCACTTGCCATGTTATGGGATCGCACAGCAACATAGTTTTTTTATGCTTCAAACATACTTCGCAGTAGTTTCAAGCTGAGATGCTGGGAGTCGAATTTTTTTTGAGTTGTTTGTAAGATAACGCTGTGGATAGGCATAACTTGGACAACGCTATTGGTGTAACAAATTGCCTCAAAATCTTCTACCAGTTCGCACCGCCAACGATCTTGTTTTACTGCTAAGTTTTGCGCTTGTAAGTAGTTAATTAATTGACTCCGCACTATTCCCGGTAAAATTCCCGCGTCTAAGGGTGGTGTCCACCAGCATTCATCTTTCCATCCCCACAAGTTTCCGGTGCTAGTTTCTAGCCAATCACCACTACTTGAGTCTACCAAAATTGCCTCTTGCGCCGATCGCGATCGCGCCCAACTTTGCGCCAACCACCCACTTAAATAATTTCCCGTTTTATGCGCCGCTAAACTCCGCCCTAACTCTACAACATAAGCTGCTCTACCATATTTTTGATCGTTTGTCAAACTTGCTGGTAGCTCTCTCCCTGTAATCCACTCGCGCCCATCGGGAAATATAGTAATGCGTAAAACTGGGAAGTATTGCAGCATGGCTATTGCTCCTTGTTGCACTCTTTCCCAGGGGGGTTGTTGCCAAGCAAAAGCTCGCAGACTAGCAATTAAGCGATCGCAATGTCCCGCCCAATTAGTTAGCGGAGAATCTATTGAGTGCTGATACACGCGCATAGTTGTAAATACTGTCGCGCCGTACAATAGCCCTGGCTCGTCAATTGCTAGTTCTAGCGTATTACCTTCAACTAAGCTACCGTTATACCAAAACATTAGCTCTATTAAAGTCTGCCATTACCTTGAACGATATGTTTGAGCGTAGTTAGAGTTTCTAAACTAATCAAACCGCGCCTTTGTCCTTTTTGATTAGACATCCCCAAAAACACCGAATCGCCCTGGGATGGATTGCGCGAAAACCGAGGAGAAGCATTGATATAAGTAGAGGCGCTACTTACACCCAAGGCAAAATGGCGGCTTTCTTGGTAGGATTCGGTAACGATGCAGTCCGCATGACCGCTACTGTGCAAATTAATTAGCGCGATCGCACTTTCCAAGTTATCCACTACCTTAAACGCCACAATTTTCTTTAAATAAGCTCGATCCCACTCCTCATCCTCTACCAACTTCAACTCAGAAAATGCCTGAGCAAGTTCTTCATCCCCTCTAATTTCAAAACCTTTTTCCTTCAAACTATTCCATAGAGTTACCAAAGAAGACGGCTGGCTAGAGCGATGAATTAACACTTTTTCAATTGCATTTACCGGATCGGGTTGGCTTTGATGGCTATCTAAAATCATCGAGCGCACCATTTCCAAGCTCCCCGACACCGCCCAATACAAATAACAGTTACCCATAGCCGTCTTTAACACTGGGGCGGTTGATTGTCGCATTACCTGCTGTACCATACTCGGACGACCGTAGGGAATAACTAAGTTTAAGTAGCGATCTTGAACGATCAAGTCTCTAACTACCGCACTCCCGCCCTCCGTCCCTAACAACTGCACGCTACCACTAGATAAATGTGTTTCGTCTAAAGCCGACTTTAGCGCCTTGGCGATTGCTTCATTAGAATGACTAGCTTCGCTACTACCTCGGAGGATTAAACTATTTCCCGTTTTGATACATAACCCCGCCGCGATCGCTCCTAATTCTGGAAATGCTTCATAAATTAGCGCAATGACTCCCAAAGGCATTAACTGACAGTAAGTTTGGGAGTCTTGGAGTTGATAATCCGCATTTCTAACCCGGCGTAAAGGATCGGGCAATTTGCTCAAACGCTCCAAAATTTCTACAGTTGCTTGCAATCGTTCTGGTGTTAGTTTGAGCCAATCTAAAATTAGCTCTGGGACTGCCATTTCGCGACTAGCTTCCAGGTCTAAAGTGTTTGCTTCCAATATGTCATTAACTGACCTTTGGAGAGCTTGCGCCATTGCCAAAACCGCGCGAGAGCGATCGCCTCCTTTGGTAATGCTCAATTTTAAGGAAGCTCGGTAGGCGCGCTCTACTATAACTACAGGTTCAATATTTGCTGTCAGATTATCTGTCATTTATTAACGCCTGTAAGTCAGCCAATGTATAAATGCTGGTATTATAGCCACAATCACGGCTCCAATCGCCCAAATCAAGAAGTTTGCCCCGCTCGGTACTTGCAATGCCGAGGGCAGCCACACAAATAGTAGTATTACTATTGCACCTATTGCTATAGGTAAATAACTTTGTTTTAAGTGCGATGAAGCCGTTATCCAGCGATTTCCCACCCATCGCCACGTTGGTTTATGAGGGTAAGTTGTTGATAGTTGCTCTAGGGCGTAGCCATTTTCTTCTACAACAAATATTTTTTGACAGCGATCGCAACCCATCGCATCGGTGAGGACAATCGGAATCAAGCGCCCTTGACGGCGACAAGGACAGGGGTAGTCAGTATTGAGATCGATTTTTTGCGGCTTTTGAGATTGCACGAGAAGTCGCACTATCCAGTAAATAGTTTTTCTTGAGTGTAGCTGAAATATATTTCCAGTGACCTACTCCCAATAATAAATACTCCTAAGTCGCATTATACCTGGTCGCTTTCAAATCCCATTGAGAACTTGGTACTTGAGCGAAACTCTACTGAATCTTCCTTCACCCCTAGTTTAATAACTGCCAAACCTCCAATGGCTGTAATATCTCTACTTATTTGCACAAGTAGGAGTATTGATAACGCCTGCGACGCAGCCAAAGCCAATCTTTAAACAGGAGTAATGTCTAAGTCTGGCTATCATATAGTCTTATCTGCGACGGGGAGATTTGCCTGTAGCGATCGCCATAACTAGCACAAAAATCAAAAACTTGCGCCAAAAGTCTTTACCTGTCTACACTTTGAATTGATCGCCGTAATTATAAAAGTATGGCTATAAGTAATCGAACAAAGTTGAAAGCCTTAGAAGAATTAGGACGAGTGCAACTATCGCGAAGCTTTTTTATGCGGGAGTTTCTCTATTCAGAAATTGCTCAAATAGAAAACCTTAGTAATATTCCCGAAAACCCAGAACTTGCGATCGCTTCTGGCAAAAACTTATGCGAAAAAGTATTAGAACCAATCCAACAGCAGCTAGGAAGAATTACTATTCGTTCGGCTTATCGTTCGCGGGAAGTGAACGCAAAAGGTGCAGAAAACAAAAATCAATACAACTGTGCAGCCAATGAAGCAAACTATGCCAAACACATTTGGGATGTACGAGACAAGGACGGTTATATGGGCGCGACAGCCTGCATTATTGTCACTTCGTTTATACCTTACTACGAAAAGACCGGAGATTGGACGGCGTTAGCTTGGTGGATTTGCGATCGCATTCCCGATTACGCCGATTTAACATTTTTTCCTAAATATGCAGCTTTTAATGTTAGTTGGCATGAGAACCCAAACTATCCTAAATCTATCTATAGCTATGTCAAAGACCCGCACACTAATAAAAACAGTGGATATCTAACAAAGGAAGGGATGAGCAATTTTACAGGTTCTCACGCCGAATTTTATCAAGAATTTGTCCAAGGTCTGATAATCTAAAGCAAATTATTTAATATTGTGAGGTAAAACAGTTTTACCAACCGCCGAACAAGGAATCATTTGTATTACCTTATGCCAATCCTTAACCAATATTTTTATACCCATCTTCGTTATCCGTCTAGATGAACGAACGGGTAATGTTTTTATTTTGGCTGGCGATAACATAGAAATAGAAATTTATCGCAACGGTCTTTAGAGGTTCTTAGAATGAATCCTGACTAAAGCAGAACTTCGGGCTTATGTAGTTGCTAATCAGTGCGATCGCACTGCATT
>JAPJOW010000238.1 GCA_030826005.1 Aliterella sp. RAGGC_92 | reverse complement strand
TTCTTAGCTTTATTGGCGCTGCGTTTCAGCGCTTGCAAGCGGCGTTCGTACTTTTGGCGTTGGCTTTTGCTAGAAGTTTGATCGATCAGGGTTTTTAAAGCACTACCAAGACTTTTGTAGGCATTGGGGAGAGTATAACCAAAACGAGTAGCTAGTGCGATCGCTTTTTCATCGGCATCGGTCATTACTTTTAGCTGCTTTTCGCCGTTATTTTTCACGTACAAGCGATAGCCGGAGACTCCGCACAAGGAAAGCGCTAGTATCAGCAGTAATATATCTTGTACCCATAATTCGCCCACCGCACCGCCTAAACCAATGGCTAACGCTGCCATTTCCCAGCCATCTTTGGGGATAGTGTCGCTTTGAACGCGGGATATTTCGTGCCAAAACAGCAAGTTACGCTGATCCATAGCTAAAGCATCCCACTTTACCAAGTCAATTTGAATTTCTACTTGGTCGCTACCCACTTCTTCAGAACGGATTAGCGGAGGATTTACTTCGGTTGTGCCTTCAACGCTCACCCAGCTTTGCAATTCTGGCGGCATGATAGTTTTTAATCGCCTAAGTTCGCTCATTTCAGCCTTGGCTGACGAGGTAGCATAAGATGTCATAGACCCGTTTCTCTGGAAATTTCAAATAAGGCTTATATATCTTATTTTGAACTATACCGCGCTGTTCGTTTTGTGGTAAGAGGCAAGAGTTAGATTCACAGGTGAAAAAATATTGATGTAGAGTGCGATCGCCCAATAATAACTATAAAAATCGTTACCATTTGGGTGATAATCGTAAGCGATGGCAATTTTAATTTTTCAACGCCGAAACAGCTAAATTAATCAATAGGCGAAAGCATGGTCACTACAGCAGAAAAAGCAAACATCGGCTACATTACGCAAATCATTGGCCCCGTTGTGGATGTAAAGTTTCCCAACGGTCAAATGCCACAGATTTATAATGCCTTAACTATTAAAGGCAAAAACGAAGCTGGGCAAGACGTTTCCGTTACCTGCGAAGTACAGCAACTTCTAGGCGATACCCAAGTCCGGGCGGTTTCTATGAGTACCACCGATGGCTTAGTTCGCGGTATGGAAGCAGTAGATACTGGAGCAGCTATTACTGTACCCGTTGGTGCGGCAACTTTAGGTAGAATCTTCAACGTTTTGGGCGAACCTGTAGATAATATGGGCCCAGTTAATAATGAAGATACTTTTCCCATTCACCGTCCAGCACCAAAGTTTACAGATTTAGAAACCAAGCCTTCAGTTTTTGAAACCGGAATTAAGGTACTAGACTTACTAGCTCCTTATCGTCGTGGTGGCAAAATTGGACTGTTTGGCGGTGCGGGTGTTGGTAAAACCGTTATCATGATGGAATTAATCAACAACATCGCGATTAATCACGGTGGCGTGTCGGTATTTGCTGGTGTGGGCGAACGCACTCGTGAAGGTAATGACCTCTACAACGAGATGAAAGAATCTGGGGTTATTAATGAAGAAAATATCGGCGAGTCAAAAATTGCCCTAGTTTACGGTCAGATGAACGAGCCACCCGGAGCAAGAATGCGGGTTGGTTTGACTGGTTTAACAATGGCTGAATACTTCCGCGATGTCAACAAGCAAGACGTATTGCTGTTTATTGATAACATCTTCCGATTCGTACAAGCAGGTTCAGAAGTATCGGCGCTCCTCGGTCGTATGCCTTCGGCGGTAGGATACCAGCCGACTTTGGCTAAAGATATGGGTGACTTGCAAGAGCGAATTACATCTACAACGGAAGGATCGATTACTTCAATTCAAGCAGTATACGTTCCTGCCGACGACTTAACCGACCCCGCTCCGGCTACAACCTTTGCTCACTTAGACGGAACAACGGTACTATCTCGCGGTTTGGCTTCTAAAGGTATTTACCCTGCGGTAGATCCTCTAGATTCAACTTCTACTATGTTGCAAGCTAGTGTAGTTGGTGAAAAGCACTACAATATGGCGCGTAGAGTGCAATCGACTTTGCAGCGTTATAAGGAATTGCAAGACATTATTGCAATTTTGGGTTTAGATGAATTATCGGAAGACGATCGCCTAACTGTTGCTAGAGCGCGTCGCATTGAGAGATTCTTGTCTCAACCCTTCTTTGTCGCCGAAGTATTTACCGGATCTCCAGGCAAGTACGTGAAGCTAGATGACACAATTAAAGGCTTTGAGATGATTTTGTCCGGTCAACTAGATGACCTACCAGAGCAAGCATTTTACATGGTAGGCAGCATCGACGAAGCGATCGCTAAAGCTGAAAAACTTAAAGGCTAAAGGTAATAGCTAAGGAAAAAATCTTCCTTAGCTCCCTTTTTTTGTCTCTCTTACAACACCCTATTTTTTATGACATTAACTGTTCGTGTAGTTGCTCCAGATAAGACCGTCTGGGACGCTACGGCTGAAGAAGTAATCTTGCCTAGTACCACTGGTCAATTAGGTATTTTGAGCGGTCACGCGCCGCTATTAACTGCCTTGGATACGGCGGTTATGCGCGTTCGTCCTAACTCTAATCGTGAATGGATTGCGATCGCTTTAATGGGTGGTTTTGCTGAAGTTGAAAATAATGAAGTCACAATCTTAGTTAATGGGGCAGAACGCGGCGATACTATTAATTTAGATGCTGCCCGCACTGCTTACACTCAGGCAGAGGCTAAGTTAAATCAAGTAGCAAATGCTAGTCGCCAAGAGCAAATTACAGCAAATCAAGCTTACAAACGCGCCCGCGCTCGGTTTCAAGCGGCGGGCGGTATGGTTTAAATAGTTTTAAACCTCTTTGTTTTGATTTAAAAACCGCCCATACTAAACTTTTTTTAAGGTTGTGTATGGGCGGTTTTTATTATCGTTATTTACGCTAAAAAAATTCTGAAAGCCAGTAATTTCTTATAAAGTAGCAATTAAGCGCTACCTGTAAAAGCAATTTCAGGAAATTTTAATTGGGCTTCAGCAATCGGTCGCCTTCTACCTTCTTCTTGCCAGTAGTTAATCACTTCGGTAGCTTGATTGAGTACGGCAACTCGATCTTGTTCGGCTATCCAGTGTTTAGCTTCCATTTCGCTTTTTAATTCTTCCCACGCATCGTTGCGGGGCCAAAAAAAGTAACGAGTTAACGGGCTAGTTCCTTTTCCTACTATTTGATCTACTGCTAGGGCTACATTTTCATCCAACCACAGAACTTTTAAAATAAACTTGGTCAAATCTTACCTCCACTTGTTTGCACTGTACTTGCTTAAAACCGTGCGATCGCTTATTGTAACTCAATATCAATCTCCCTGCTGAACAAGGTGTAAATATTTTGCCTAGTGCGATCGCAATTTTTGATATTGATGGGGTTGTCCGCGATGTGGGCAATTCTTACCGTCGGGCTTTGGCGGATACGGTAGAACGGTTTACGGGTGGAGTTTATCGTCCTAGTGACTTGGATATAGACACTCTAAAATCTGAAGGAATTTGGAATAACGATTGGGAAGCTTCTCAAGAACTAATTTCCCGTTGTTTTCTCTCTCAAGGACAATCGATAAAGACGAATTATCAAGAAATTGTGGCTTTTTTTCAATCTCGCTACCGAGGGGAAGATCCTCATAATTGGGATGGTTATATCTGCAACGAACCCTTGTTATTACAACCAAGCTATTTAGAACAGCTAACTACTGCGGGTATTCCTTGGGGCTTTTTTAGCGGTGCAACTCGCGCCTCGGCTAACTATGTGTTGTCAAAACGCTTGGGTTTACAATCTCCTTTACTAATTGCGATGGAAGATGCGCCCGGTAAACCCGATCCTACAGGACTGTTTGCCGCCGTAGAGCAGTTAGAGCAAAATATTGACAAAATGCTGCCTGTAGTATATATAGGTGATACGGTAGGCGATATGTATACCGTAGAAAAAGCGCGATCGCGTTTTCCGCAAAGAACGTGGATTGGTGTAGGTGTTCTCCCTCCTCACGTCCAGGTAACAGAACAACGCCGCGACGATTATACTAAAACTTTAATTGAGGCAGGAGCGGCGGTAGTTTTTAGCAACGTTCAAGAACTCACACCCGCAGAAATTGAGCAGTTAGTATTACTGTAATTTCTGGAACTTTTCTAAAGCTGCAACCATTTTTGAGGGCCAACGGCGCACTTTAACCACCCAGTCTAGATCCTTGTAGCGCTTATCTAGTCCAACCGCCGCCACCCAGTTACTTTCGGCTTCTCCTTGTTTTCCTTGTTCCCAATAAGCGGCGGTTAAAGCCGCGCGCATATCCGCAAAATTAGGATACTTGCGGACGATATTTCTCATGTTACGGATAGCTTCATCAGTTTGACCGTTTTGATAAAGAGCGATCGCATAATTAGCTCTAGCAAAGGCAAAGTTGGGCGCTAAATCCGCCGCAGTACGATAGTCGGCGATCGCTTTTTCCCAGTTTCCTAAACCCGCTTCCGCATTTCCTCGGTTGTTATACGCCATTGCGTCTTTAGGATCGAGTTCTAAAATTTTGTTGTAATCGGCGATCGCTTCGTCCCATTTTCCCAAACCTTCCAAAGCCGTACCGCGATTGAGATAAGGGTCTGTTGCTGTAGGCGCTAGTTCGATGGCTTTATTGTAATCGGCGATCGCTTCAGTTAATTTATTTTGACTAACCCGCGCGTTTCCCCGGTTGCTGACGGCGGCGGGATTATCGGGAAATTGCTCGATTATTTCCGTCCAATAAGTTTCGGCGGTGGCAAAATCTCCCGCATTAGTAGATTTGATAGCTTTTTGGGCTAATGTGTCTAACTGTTGCAGTTGTTCGGGTGTGGGTTGGGTTTGCGCCAACGCGCGATCGCTAAAGCCAAATAATAGAAATACACAAAGTAAAATAATCGAAATTAAACGCATCATAGTAAAGATAACTGGTGATTTGGAGGGGTAAAACCCAAGTGTTTGTAAGCGGCGGAGGAAGCAACCCGTCCGCGTGGAGTCCGGTTTAGATAGCCAATTTGCATTAAATACGGTTCGTACACTTCCTCTATTGTCTGCGTATCTTCTCCCGTTGCGGCAGCCATTGTTTCTAAACCCACCGGGCCGCCGTTGAACTGTTCGATCATTACGCTTAACATTTGCCTATCTGTCCAATCTAAGCCGCAGGGATCTACCTGGAATAGTTCTAAAGCTTCGGCGGCGATAGTTTGATTAATTATTCCAGCGTTTTTAACTTGGGCGTAATCTCGTACCCTTTTTAACAATCTGTTGGCAATGCGAGGAGTTCCCCGCGCCCTACGAGCAATTTCTTCCGCGCCATCATTGGTAACGGGAGTTTGCAATAGTTGGGCGGTGCGTAAAACAATTAAAGTTAGTTCGTCATGGGCGTAGAATCGCAAGCGTTGAATTAAACCAAAGCGATCGCGCAACGGTGAAGATAGCGCCCCTACCCTGGTTGTTGCGCCTACTAATGTATATTTTGGCAAGGGCAATGAGCGAGTTTTGGCACTTGAACCTTTACCGATAGTTATATCTAAGCGAAAGTCCTCCATTGCTGGATAAAGTATTTCTTCCGTCATCCGCGATAAGCGATGAATTTCATCAATAAATAAAACATCGCCAGGTTTCAAACTATTTAACAGCCCGACAATATCGCGCGGACGTTCTAGGGCTGGGGCGCTGGTAATTTTGCAATCTACCCCCATTTCTGCCGCTAAAATTAGCGACATGGTGGTTTTTCCCAATCCTGGCGGGCCGTATAGTAGTAAGTGATCTAAGGTTTCGTTTCTAGCAAGAGCGGCTTTAATTGCAATATCGAGAACTTCTTTTAGCTCTTTTTGCCCGATATAATCGGCAAAGCGATGAGGGCGAATGCTGTCTTCTTGCTTATCTTTTTCGTCGGCGGTAACTTCGGGTTTAAGTAAAGGTTGCGATAAAGGGCGATCGCGTTTTACAGTGTCAGAGCGCTTTTTATGGGGTTCGTTAGGGTCTTGTTTTGAAGAAATAATTGCCATAAAGCCAGCTATTAGCCTTTTTTAGCTTGGGTAGGGTGCAATAAAAAATTCTGAATATAATTGAAGGTTTTTTAAATTATTATGCTTGCCAAAAGAATTTTACCTTGCTTGGATGTCAACGCGGGACGAGTCGTTAAAGGGGTTAATTTTGTTAATTTAATTGACGCTGGCGATCCGGTGGAACTTGCGAAAGTTTACAACGAGGCTGGGGCGGATGAATTGGTATTTTTGGATATTACGGCAACTCATGAAGATCGAGACACAATTATTGATGTTGTTTACCGGACTGCGGAGCAAGTTTTTATCCCCCTAACTGTTGGTGGTGGTATTCAATCATTAGAACATATTAAAAATTTGTTAAGGGCGGGAGCAGATAAAGTTAGTATCAATTCCGCCGCCGTGCGTCAGCCAGACTTAATTAACCGCGCCAGCGATCGCTTTGGCAATCAGTGTATCGTGGTTGCTATTGATGCACGACGCAGACAAGATCCAACTAATCCCGGCTGGGATGTATACGTGCGCGGCGGACGAGAAAATAC
>JAPJOW010000008.1 GCA_030826005.1 Aliterella sp. RAGGC_92 | reverse complement strand
AATAAATAGTGAGGAGTATAAGCCCCTCACTCCTCACACCACTAAGATGAAAGCAACGCATTAGAATTGGTAGGATCTAAAGCAATGCTAGTAATTGCCTCGGATTGGGGAACTCGCTGCAACTTAGCCCCGACTTTAAGCAACTTATTTTCCAATTGCTCGTAGCCGCGATCGAGATGATGCAAGCCAGCAATTGTAGTTTTGCCTTGAGCGGCTAAACCTGCTAAAACCAATGCCGCCGATGCTCTTAAATCCGTTGCCATTACTGGTGCGCCCGATAACATAGGTACGCCCCGAATAATTGCGTGATTATTTTTGACGCGAATATCCGCCCCCATGCGATTTAATTCTGGTACGTGACGCAAGCGATTTTCAAAGACAGTTTCCGAAACTAAACTATTACCTTCACTCACCGCCAAGAGCGCCATAAACTGCGCCTGCATATCGGTAGGAAAGCCAGGATAAGGCAGAGTTTCAATATCCGTACCTCGTAGATGACTGCCAGGAACAAGCCGCAGACAATCGGAGGAATCTGTAACTACTTGCGCCCCAATATCGTGCAACTTAGCTATAGCGGCGGTGAGATGATCGGGAATTACTGGCGAAACGCTAAGTTCCGAATAAGTAATTGCGCCCGCAATTAAGAATGTAGCCGCTTCAACGCGATCGGGAATAATTGCATAATCGGTAGTATGCAAGCGAGGAACGCCGGAAATAACGATTGTATTCGTTCCTGCGCCCTGAATTTGCGCTCCCATTGAGTTACAGAAATTGGCTAAGTCTACAACTTCTGGTTCTTGAGCGGCATTTTCAATAATTGTTTCCCCTTCTGCTAAAGTCGCCGCCATCATCAACGTTTCTGTTGCGCCGACACTGGGGTAATCTAAATAAATTTTTGCTCCCTTTAACCTTTTTCTATTGCCTTTAATATAAGCATTGACCATACCATGCTCTATCTGCACGTCAGCGCCCATTAATTGCAGCCCCCGGACGTGTAAAGCTACAGGTCTTGCTCCGATAGTGCAACCGCCAGGTAAAGGTACGCAAGCTGCTCCCAAGCGTGCTAACAATGGCCCGATCGCAAAGAAACTCGCCCGCAACTGACTAACCAGTTCGTAGGGCGCTTGAGACTTGTTAATGATACTTGCATTAATATCTAAGACATCGCCAGTTTGAGAAATTTTTACCCCTAACGATAAAAGGATTTCGCTCATCCGCGTTACATCTACTAGCGCCGGGACGTTACGCAGACGGCAATCTTCCGAGCAAAGCAAAGCGGCGGTAATGAGAACTAAAGCTGAATTTTTTGCGCCGCTAATTTTTACATGACCTTTTAACGGCGCTCCGCCCCAAATTTGTAACACCGAGGGATCGGCTTCGGGAGAATTTGAGACTTTGATGGAAATGGGATTAGTAGTAATAATTTTAGCCTCCAAAATTATTGAGTATTTTTACAGATGAGAATTTGGTCTTGATTCTACATTGATAATCGCCATCCGTAAAACTAGAAATTTCGCGGAGATTTTTAACTTCTAGGTATTTTTGCCTGTAGTGTTTATACTGTCACCCGTAAAGTTAGAATAAATTTCTTGTATTCGTCGTTTGACTTGTAAAATAGCTATTGACATAAGACTTATATATAAGCGACGATTGTAAGCTGCCCTTAAAAAGCGGAACTGGCGGAATTGGCAGACGCGCTAGATTCAGGTTCTAGTGCCGCAAGGCTTCCGGGTTCAAGTCCCGGGTTCCGCATCTTAATTTTTAGTGCCAAAAATCTTCAATGTTAACAAGCTTACAAAATCCCTTTGTCAAGCAAATTCGCAAACTTCAATTAGCTAAAGAACGTAAAGAACAAAATTTATTTTTGCTCGAAGGAACTCACTTAATCGAATCTGCTTGCTTAGTCGATTATCCGCTAGTAAGTGTCTGCTGTACCGAGCAATGGCAAGCAAATCATCAATTCTTATGGAAAAACTTGCGTTCCAAGGCGGAAAGAACCGAAATTGTTAGCGCTGACGTATTAAGAGCGATCGCAACTACTGTAAACCCCGATGGCGTAGTCGCAACCGCAAGGCGCACGCCTCAAAATAAATTGCCCTGTACGGGTTTGGTGCTTGGACTGGAAACTCTGCAAGATCCGGGAAATTTAGGCACGATTATTCGTACTTGTAGCGCTGCGGGGGCAACGGGATTGTGGTTAACTGGCGATAGCGTAGACTTAGATCATCCTAAAGTATTAAGAGCAAGTGCGGGGCAATGGTTTCGCACTCCAATGGCAGTAACGGACGACTTAAGCGCCACTTGCCTTGAGTGTCAAAAATCGGGAATGCAAATTGTCGCTACTACTTCTACTGCCAAATTAACTTATTGGGAAATAGACTACTTGCGCCCTACTTTCATTTTATTAGGCAACGAAGGGGCAGGATTATCTAGTCAATTGTTAGCTATTGCTGACAAACAGGTAAGTATTCCTCTAAAGGCGCAAGTAGAATCTGTAAATGTAGCGATCGCTGCCGCATTATTACTATACGAAGCCGAGCGTCAGAGAAGATAAAATTATTTTGTAAATAAATCCAGTATATTTTGTCCAATTGCTTTTGGACGCATAGAAGCCAATTCTACCCATACCCACAGAGCTTCCGCCGTTACCACTAGCGCGTTATCAGTTTTGCGTATTTCGTAGCGCCGAATTGCTCTAGAACCGCGCATTTCTTGTACCCAGGTAGTTATATCCAATAATTCCCCAGCAATTGCCGGGCGCAGGTAGTCTATGGCTAGTCGCCGCATGACAAATACATTTCCTAACTCGCGGTAAGTTTCTAACGTTAAACCCAAATATTCCGAATGTTCTATCGCTGCTTGTTCTAAATAACTTTGGTAGACAGCGTTATTCACATGGCCTAACGCGTCCATTTCGTAATGTCTGACGCGCAATTGAGTAGTAAATGTTTTCATGCCAATAATTAAGTATTGTGTCTCGATACGAAAAATTTAGTTAGTTTAAATAAAAAACGCTAATTTTACCATACTCTGCCGCAATAGGGTCAATTAACTAACAAAATAGTGTTTTTTCTCAGTATTGATAAGTAAAAATTACAAAAGAACTCGCCAAATCCATATATCTTAAAGGTTTCATCGATCCAAATTAAGCGATCGCACCTTAGAATGATTCATTGAAATATCGAATTTACACAAGTTTCAGCCATTGTGAGTTAGATTCAGTTGATTTATCCCACATGGGGAAATTTTGCCTGTAGTTCTCAAGGAGATTAATAATGAATAAAGGTGAATTGGTAGATGCAGTAGCAGAAAGAGCTAGTGTAACCAAAAAACAAGCAGATGCAGTCCTCAGCGCGGCTTTAGACGCAATCGTTGATGCTGTATCCTCTGGAGACAAAGTAACTCTAGTCGGCTTCGGCTCATTTGAACGACGCGATCGCAAAGAACGCGAAGGACGCAACCCCAAAACTAACGAAAAAATGAGTATTCCAGCAACAAGAGTGCCAGCTTTTTCCCCTGGCAAATTGTTCAGAGAAAAAGTAGCACCCGCCGGAGACGACTAAAGCTTGGTACAGCCTGGACATGGAGGAAATTTAGCTTGGGCAGCAGCGATTGCTGGCTGCCTTCCCGATGCAATTATTGATTTTTCCGCTAGTATTAGCCCTTTAGGCCCGCCAGCTAGTGCGCTGGCGGCGATTATGGCAAATCTCGATAACCTCAGCCACTATCCCGATCCAGACTATCGGGAATTAAAAATGGCTTTGGGTAAATTGCATCAATTACCTCCCGATTGGATTCTGCCGGGTAATGGCTCGGCAGAATTACTTACTTGGGCAGCCTGGGACTTAGCCGCCTTCGCCGCCACTGCCCTCGTTACCCCAGCTTTTGGCGACTACCAGCGCAGCTTAAAGGCAATGAATGCCAATATCCACTCGTTGCCGATTTTCAGCGATCGGGGGTTAGATTCTGCTAACTTACATTACGATCTCAATTTTTCATTATCCCCACAATCAAGCCTCCACTCTTATTCCCCTTTAGAGCGGGGGTTATTACTCAATAATCCTCATAATCCAACGGGTAAGTTATTTTTGTTAGAGTCGATCGTGCCTTACTTAGAAGAATTTGCCTTAGTAGTCGTAGATGAAGCTTTTATGGATTTTTTACCGCCAAACCAACAACAAAGCCTCATCCCGCTTGTTATGAAATATCCCAACTTAGTCATTTTGCGATCGCTCACTAAGTTTTACAGCTTACCAGGGCTAAGAATAGGTTACGCTGTAGCTCATCCCGATCGGCTGAGAAGTTGGCAAGAGCGGCGCGATCCTTGGTGCGTCAGCACTTTAGCGGCGGCGGCGGCAATAGCCATGATTCAAGACGCGGCTTTTCAACAGCAAACTTGGGCATGGCTACCAAAAGCGCGAGAACAATTATTTACAAGTTTGGCGCAACTGCCAGGATTGCAGCCTTGGGCGAGTGCGGCAAACTTTTTACTGGTACGCTCTACTAACTCGGTTAAACAGCTTCAAACGCGCTTATTGCAGCAGCACAGGATATTAATTCGCGACTGCTGGAGTTTTCCCGAACTTGGCGATGGCTACTTTCGAGTAGCAGTACGATCGCCCAAGGAGAACGAGCAATTAGTAAATGCGATCGCCCAATCTATAATTAATTAGCGCCATTTTCTCAAACAACCTATGGCGGACTACGATTTAGTAATTATTGGTGGTTCTTTAGCAGGACGTTATGCTGCAACTAGAGCAATTGAGCAAAATAAAAAAGTTGCGCTGATAGAACCCGAAGAAACAACGGCGTTATTTAATCTCTTTTTTCCTCAAGTTTTAAGTCAAATAAGGCAAGTTGAAGGGCAATTTTTTATTCCTCCTGCTTACAACTTATCTCTTAGCTGGGCTGAGGTGAAACAATGGATTAAAAATACTATTAATAACATCGAAGAACAACATTCAAAGGCAGTTTTAGCAGCTTTAGGCATAGATGTAATTGTTGGTCAAGCAGAGTTTAACGAAGAATTATTAATCAAAGTCAACAACCGTAAGCTTATCGCTCGTTCTTATTTAATTGCTACGGGCGCTATGCCAAAAAGTATCGGATTAGAAAATGCAAGCTATTTTAGTTTTAGCAACATCGGGCAACAGCTAGACTTAACTATAGCCGGGAAAGACTGGGTAATTATTGGTGGTAACCCCGATAGTATTGCCTGGGCGCAAATTTTGCAGCGATTGGGTTTTAATGTGACTTTAATAGTCAAAAGTTCGCAGATTTTGCCTAGCTTAGATATTGATGTATCTTTTTTAGTGGAAGCTATCTTAGAAGCAGATGGGGTAAGGGTAATGACAGAAACCCCGGTTAGCCAGGTTAAAGAAATTGAGAGTAAAAAATGGATTCAAGCTGGCGATCGCGCAATTGAAACTGATGAAATATTAGTAAGTGCTGGCTATAAACCTAATATAGAAAATTTGCAATTGAAAAATGCCAAAGTCAAATGGAATAAACGAGGCATTGAAGTAAATTCTTTACTCCAAACAACCAATCCTCAAATTTATGCTTGTGGGGAAGTAATTGGAGGCTACAATAGCCCAAATATTAGTAATTATGAAGCAAAAGTTGCGGTAAATAATGCTTTATTTAGAGCGAAAACAAAAGTCAATTATCAAAGCTTACCTTGGGGAATTAATATAAATCCTCAACTAGCGCAAATAGGATTTACACAAACCCAAGCAAAACTATTTTACAAAAACGATGTAATTGTTTCGCAGCATCAGTTTAAAAGTGTAGCGGCGGCGCAATTAATCGCAGAAACTACCGGAATTTATAAATTAGTCACTCGCCGCAACGGACAGATACTCGGAGCAACAATAATTAGTCCTCAAGCTAGGGAATTAATTAATATTATTGCTATAGCGATCGCCCAAAACCTAAAAATAGACGCAATCGAGCGCTTATTCCCTACATATCCGAGTTTCTCAGAAATCTTTAATTGCGATCGCTAACTTCAAGCTAAAATCTTAACGGGACAAGATATATAAGCTTGTCGGTGGTTTCTCCTCTACCCCATTTATCCCCTACAGGTTATGCAAACCCTGACACCATCAACCCCTCAAGCCTTAGACACCACCATTCACCGCCGCAAAACTCGACAAGTCAAAGTTGGTAATATTACCATCGGCGGTGGCTACCCCGTAGTGGTGCAGTCGATGATTAACGAAGATACCCTAGATATAGATGGTTCGGTAGCTGCAATTCGTCGCCTGCATGAAATTGGTTGCGAAATTGTCCGCGTTACCGTACCCAGTATGGCCCACGCCAAAGCTTTAGCAGAAATTAAGCAAAAATTAGCCCTAACTTACCAAAGCGTCCCCTTAGTTGCGGACGTGCATCATAATGGCATGAAAATTGCCCTAGAAGTTGCCAAGCACGTTGATAAAGTCCGCATTAATCCAGGCCTGTATGTATTTGAAAAACCAAAAACTACCGAATATACTCAAGCAGACTTTGATGAGATTGGCGAAAAGATCCGCGAAACTTTAGAGCCTTTAGTTGTAGCATTGCGCGATCGCGGTAAAGCCATGAGAATAGGAGTAAATCACGGTTCTTTAGCCGAAAGAATGCTATTTACCTACGGCGATACTCCCGAAGGCATGGTAGAGTCGGCGCTAGAATTTATCCGCATCTGCGAGTCTCTAGACTTTGGCAATATAGTAATTTCCCTCAAAGCCTCCCGCGTCCCGGTAATGGTGGCGGCTTACCGTTTAATGGTTAAGCGGATGGACGAATTGGGGATGGACTACCCCTTGCACTTAGGCGTTACCGAGGCGGGAGATGGAGAGTACGGGCGCATCAAGTCAACGGCTGGTATTGCACCCCTTTTAGCCGATGGAATTGGCGATACTATCCGCGTATCGATTACGGAATCCCCAGAAAAAGAAATCCCTGTTTGTTACAGCATCCTGCAAGCGTTGGGATTGCGAAAAACAATGGTGGAATACGTTGCTTGTCCTTCTTGCGGTCGGACGCTGTTTAATTTAGAAGAAGTACTGCACGAAGTGCGCGAAGCGACTAAGCACCTAACAGGTTTAGATATTGCCGTTATGGGTTGCATTGTCAACGGGCCTGGAGAAATGGCAGATGCGGATTACGGTTATGTGGGTAAGCAGCCGGGTTATATTTCTTTATATCGCGGCAGAGAAGAAATTAAAAAAGTCCCCGAAACAGAAGGAGTTAAAGAGTTAATTAATTTAATTAAAGCCGACGATCGCTGGATCGATCCTTAAGAGTTACCACGCAAGCCCTAATTAGCCACTTGTGTTAAATTGGGCTTACTACAACCTACGAGCATTTTTTCTCCGGTTTCAGCAGTCATTATGGCAATTTCAAAACAAGGGCTTGTTATAGGTGCAACCGCAGCAATGTTAACGGCATTTGCTGTGAATATTTCTGGTATTTATTCACCGGGTAAGGCTTTTTTCCGGGAAAGTCCCAAAGAATTAGTAGACGAAGTTTGGCAAGTTATCGATCGCAGCTATGTAGATGGGACGTTTAATCAAGTAGATTGGCAAAATGTCCGTAAAGAATATTTAAGCCGCACCTATACAACTAAACAGGATGCTTACAAAGCCATCCGCCAGATGTTAGAAAAGCTAGAAGACCCTTATACGCGCTTCATGGACCCGGAAGAATTTAAGAGTTTGCAAGTAGAAACTTCTGGGGAACTTTCCGGCATCGGCATTCAGATTGCCCCGGATGAAAAAACTAAAAAAATAACAGTAATTGCTCCAATGGAAGGCACTCCGGCGGCGGCGGCGGGGATTCTGGCTAAAGATATTATCCTCAAAATTGATAATAAAAGTACCCAGGGCATGAATATTAATGAAGCCGTATCGTTAATTCGCGGCAAGCCGGGTACAGAAGTTAGCATTACAATTATGCGAAACAACCAGCAAAGACAGTTTCGCGTCAAAAGAGCAAAAATTGAACTGCACCCAGTCCGCTACAGCTATCAAAATAGTCCTAATGGCGGTACGGGTTATATTCGCCTAAATCAGTTCAGCGATAAAGCGGCGGCAGAAATGCGAAATGCAATTAAGGATATGGAGAAGAAAAACGTAGCAGGATATATCTTAGACTTGCGTTCTAACCCCGGCGGCTTGCTCTATTCTAGTATCGAAATTGCCCAAATGTGGCTAGATGAAGGCACAATTGTCTCTACTGTAGATAGACGCGGCACAAAAGACTTAGAAAAAGCTAAAAATCGCGCTCTTACAGATAAACCTGTAGTAGTGTTAGTTGATGGTGGTTCGGCTAGTGCCAGTGAAATTCTGTCCGGCGCGTTGCAAGATAATAAACGTGCGGTATTAGTAGGGACAAAAACTTTTGGTAAAGGTTTAGTGCAATCAGTGCGGAGTTTGGGCGATGGCGAATCGGGAATGGCAGTAACGATCGCTAAATACTTTACTCCTAACGGTCGCGATATTAACAAAGCTGGAATTAAACCCGATATAGTCCTAGAACTCACAGATAAACAAAAAGAAAGGTTAGTCAGCGATCGCACATTAGTAGGCGCTCCGGGCGATCCTCAGTACGATAAGGCACTATCAGTCCTCAACCAACAAATCGCCGCCCAGCGCAGTCCTAGAGCCGAAGTAGGGCGTTAATTTTACACGGGCTGACACTTACCCGCACGGATTAAGCCAATCCGTCGGGCGATCGCTTCTTCTTTAGAAGCAAAAGGCCCCCATTGCTCTGCTTCCGTAGCTGAAGGAGTGGCAACTATTTCGCAATTGCCAGGGGGCAGCTTGACAATATACCAAGATTGTAAGTCAGTCATGGGTAAAAGAAAATCCATTGGTAATAATGTACGGGCTTCGCAGTCCGTACGGCAAGCACTTATTTAGAATTAAGGACTTTTTCGGCTACTTTGTCTGGTACTTCCTGGAGATGGTCGTATTGCCACTCAAAAGAACCAACGCCAAGGGTAAGACTCCGCAATTCTACAATCAAGTTGAAGTTCTCCGCTTGAGGTAAATAAGCTGTAACTTTATCCCAACTTTGCCAATCGCTTATAGCTTCATAACCCAAAATTTGCCCGCGTTTGCCACTAATAAGTTGCAGCACTTTGGACGTAAATTCGCTTGGAGTTGTAACTTCAATTTTGGTAATCGGTTCGAGCAAAGTGGGTTCGCCTTTAGCCATTCCTGCTTGCATCGCAATTCGCGCCGCTTGCTTAAATGCTTGCTCGGAGCTATCAACGCTGTGATAAGAGCCGTTAGTGAGCGTCACCGCTACATCTACGACGGGAAAACCCAAACTACCGCGCTCCAAATACTCGCGCACGCCCATTTCTACCCCTGGGATGTACTGTTTTGGCACGACACCGCCGACAATCGTATCGCGGAAGTTAAAACCGCTACCGCGCGGGTTTGGTTCAATTTCTAAGTACACATCGCCAAACTGTCCGTGACCGCCGCTTTGATGCTTGTAACGTCCGTGAATAGCGGAAATCGGCTTGCGGATAGTTTCTTTGTAGGGAACTTGCGGTAAATGAGTCGCCATTGGCAAGTTATATTTGCGCCGCAACCTATCTAAAGCAACTTGCAAGTGAATTTCTCCTTGACCCCACAGGATAACTTCATGAGTATCGCCATGTTGCTCCCAGGCTAAAGACGGATCTTCTTCCAAGAGCTTAGTTAAGGCGCTACTGAGCTTGACTTCATCATTACGGTTTTGCGGAGCTATGGCTCTTGCATACACTGGAGTTAGTTTAGCCGCCGTAGCTAACGAAATGCGATCGCCATTAGTAGTTAGTGTATCTCCTGTCTTAACTCCTTCTAAGCGGCTTAGGGCGATAATTTCTCCCGCTTGGGCGCTATTAATCGACTTTTGCGGCTGTCCGGTTAACCTATATAAGCCACCCGCTCGCACGCCATTTAAAACAATACCTTCGGTTAATTGCCCTTGCCACACCCGCACGAGGGACATTTTGCCACCTTGGGGAGTGAAATAAGTTTTCAATACCTGCGCCATTGGTGCATTGATATTTTTAGGCACATTCCGCCGTTCCCAGGTAGTTTCTGGGGATGGTGCTTCTCGCAATAACATTTCTAATAACGGGCGCACCCCATAATCTTGCTCGGCGCTCCCAAATAACACCGGAACAACTAAATCTGCTCCTAATTCCAACTTCAAGTCTTGCAGTATTTCTTCAGTGGAAGGATTGATTTCTGCTAACAATTCCTCTAACAAATGGTCGTCAAAGTTGGCTAATTCTTCCAACATTTCTGTCCGCGCAGCTTGTTCCGGCTCTTTTAAAGCGGCGGGAAAAGTAACAGCATCGGCAGCAGCGCCGGGGTGATAATGATAAGCTTGTTCTGTAACTAAATCGATAAACCCGCTAATACGTTCGTTTTCAGTAATTGGGTATTGATGCGGAACGACGGGACGACTAGAAACAGATTTGAGAGCGTGCAGCACCTCAATAAAATTTGTGCTGAAACGATCCATTTTATTGATAAAAACTAAGTGGGGAATTTCCCAGTCATCGAGAAACTTAAATAAAGGTGCAAGAGTAAGGACTTTGTGGTGCAGTCTATTACCATTATCGCTACTTGGTTCGCAGACAACTACGGCGATATCTACACCCATCAACGCATTATAGGTTTCTTGGGCAAATTCTACCGAACCTGGGCAATCGATAAAAGTAAAATTAATATCTTCATACCTAGTACTTGCAACGCTAACTTCAACGCTCATTTGGCGCTCTTTTGCTTCGGGAGAATTGTCTCCTACTGTAAAGCCATCGCGCGCGTTACCTTTACGAGAAATTGCCCCAGTAACGGATAACAAACTTTCTAGTAAAGTGGTTTTACCGCTCAAGTAGGGGCCGACAATGGCAACATTGCAAGCCCCTAATTTTACCTTTTCTGACATAAAACCTCCTAAACCCCTTGCTCAAACAAGAGTCAATTGGGTACATTAGCAAGGGCATATTTAATTGACTCGTTATTTAGGAATTATCACTTCCTTTAGTGCGGCTAATTGCGATCGTAAATTTTGCAGAAACTAATCGTAGCCTATTGCAATACTTAGCTTAAATTAGTTGAATCAAAATCAATTTTTGTAGAATTATTTTAATGTTTATTACTGGCAACTATCAAAAACTACTACAGCTTTACTTATTTTTTTAGTTCAAGTTTTGAGTAAACAATAGTTAAGGGTAAAAATTGCGGTAAAATTAACGGTTTGCACTAAATTATTATACTTGCACCAAGGGAGTAGTTATTATGGCGCGGATGTATTATGACACAGATGCCAATTTAGACTTATTAGCTCAAAAAACAATCGCAATTATTGGTTATGGTTCTCAAGGTCACGCGCACGCCCTAAATCTCAAAGACAGTGGCATGAACGTAATTGTCGGGTTGTATCCAGGGAGCAAATCTGCCGAAAAAGCTAAAAACGCAGGTATTCCCGTGCATTCGGTCGCTGATGCGGCAAAAAACGCCGATTTTATTATGATTTTGCTTCCTGACGAAGTGCAAAAAACTATTTATACCCAAGAAATTGCTCCCCATTTAACGGCGGGAAAAGTTATCGCTTTTGCACACGGATTTAATATCCACTTCGGTCAAGTCGTCCCCCCAGAGGATGTTGATGTAGTGATGGTAGCGCCCAAAGGGCCGGGGCATTTAGTACGGCGCACTTACGAACAAGGTCAAGGCGTACCCGCTTTATTTGCCGTGTATCAAGACGCAACAGGGCAAGCACGCGATCGCGCGATGGCTTATGCTAAAGGTATTGGCGGTACTCGCGCCGGGGTACTTGAAACGACTTTTAGAGAAGAAACCGAAACCGATTTATTTGGCGAACAAGCGGTACTGTGCGGCGGTTTGAGCGCGTTAATCAAAGCAGGTTTTGAAACGTTAGTAGCGGCGGGCTATCAACCGGAATTGGCATATTTTGAATGTCTGCACGAAGTCAAGCTAATTGTAGACTTGATTGTGGAAGGTGGGCTGGCAAAAATGCGCGACAGCATCTCTAATACCGCAGAGTACGGCGACTACACGCGCGGGCCGAGAATTGTTACCGACCAAACTAAAGCAGAGATGCGGAAGATTTTGCAAGAAATTCAATCGGGGCAATTTGCACGAGATTTTGTGTTAGAAAACCAAGCCGGGAAGCCTGGATTTACTGCTATGCGCCGTCAAGAAGCCGAACACCCTATTGAGGATGTCGGTCAAGATTTGCGGGCAATGTTTAGCTGGATGAAAAAAGACTAAAACTAAGTTAGACCCATTTCTAGTCAAAAAATGGGTCTAATTAATCATCTTCCCTGTCCCCGTGTCCCTCTTTCATCCCATAACTCGCCAATACCAATTAACTTAACGGCGACTGTCCTAAAGGCTGGTGCAACATATATTGGTCTAAATGCTGCTTGGGAACTTTAGTAAAGATGTGGTTTTGATGGTTAACTAAATTAAATATAGGCACGCTTTTAATTGGCAATATTTCCGCTTTACCCAGACATAAAAATCCGTTACTTATGAGGCTAAAGTAAAATCGGGTTAAAACTCGGATTTGAGCTTCGGTAGTGAGATAAATTAGTACGTTGCGGCACATCAATAAATCTATTTTAGACATCGGTGCATCTTTGATTAGATTGTGCTGGCTAAAGACTATTTGGTGTTTGAGATGTTTGTGAAAGACGTAGCAATTGTTAACTTGCTCAAAGTATTTATTCAGCCTAGCAGGATCGATACTAGCAACAGTGTTGTTTCTGTACGAACCCATCCGCGCTTGCTGAAGTGCGTCATTGTCTATATCGGTTGCAAAAATTTTCACTCGTGCTTGGAACTGTTCTACCCCCAATACTTCAGCTAGGATTATAGCTAAAGAGTAAGTTTCTTCTCCAGAAGCGCAACCAGCGCTCCAAACTCGAATAGGTTCAGACTCTAACTTGCGGGAAATAATATTAGGAATAAGTGTAGTAGCTATATAGTCCCAAGTTTGGGCATCTCTAAAGAAACTGGTAACATTAATTTCAATTAAGTTGAATAAGTAATTAAATTCTTGAGGATTTGCTTTTAGATAGTCGCCATAGTTGCTGTAACTGTCAATTGACACCATTTGCATCCGTTTTTGAGTGCGACGCATTAAACTCGGACGTTTGTACTTAGTAAAATCAAAATTATGGCTGTGCTGGAGTTGGAGTAGCAAAGCTTCAAAGGCAGGGTTCGGCTCTAAGTTAGAAATCTTACTGCCTCTTAAATTAAACTAATTATTTGATGATAAAAAGAGTTTTGCGATCGTGCAACACTACACAGCAAAACTAGGGCGATGTTGACTCCAAGGGTGGGCAGCTTCTAACTGTGCGGCGAGGCTAATTATCGTAGCTTCGGCGGCAGGACGACTAATTAACTGAATGCCTAATGGTAAACCTTTAGCATCAAAACCTGTAGGCAATGCGATCGCACTTTGTCCTGTAGCATTAAAGGGCGGACAAGGTGCAACCCAATTAATAATGCGTTCAAAAGTCTCCTGGGGACTGAGATTTGCCCACTCGCCAACTTTAATAGTCGGGTGCATATAAGTAGGTAAAACTAAAACATCTACCGTGTCAAAAAACGCCACAATTTTGCGCGCGATTACCTGCATTTGAGACACCGCCCGTAAATAATCACCCGCCGACCCAGTTTGCTCGTAAAGCCATTGATTCAATGGTTGCAATACTTCCTTGGGAATGCCTGAATAAGCAACCCCAGCTTGCCAGACGGCGATAAATGGTTCGGTTAAACCTGTAAAATCGGGACAACTTTGTTCTACATGATGACCTAAATCTGATAGCACCTTAACGGTATCTAGCACCGCTTGTTTGCACTCGTTTTGTACTTCTCCCAACGGCGGGATACTGGTAGAAAAAGCAATTTTTAAAGCCTGTGGCGTTTGACTTGCAGCAGTTAAAAAAGATGTTTCCGGCGATGGTAGCCAATAAGGATCGCCCGTTACATAACCCGCCATTACATCCAGCATCGCCGCGCCATCAGCTACAGTCCGCGTCAAAGAACCGATAGCAGGGATGCCACTCAAGCGATCGCCCAAAGGAGCGTTAGAAACCCGTCCTCGTGACGGTTTGATGCCCACCAATCCACAACAAAACGCCGGGCCGCGTACCGAACCACCGCCATCAGAGCCTTGCGCCACCGCACACAAACCCGCCGCCACCGCCGCCGCACTCCCACCGCTAGAACCTCCGGCGGTATATTCTAAGTTCCAAGGATTGCGCGTGGGGGGAAAACCCAAGGGTTCGGTGTAAGGAAACGAACCAAGTTCTGAGGTAGCGGTTTTACCCAAAATAATAAACCCAGCTTGCTTAAGGCGAGTAACTACACCGTCGTCATAGGTTGCTATATTATCCATCAAAGCCGGAGTGCCATAGGTACAGCGCACCCCCGCAACATTATTGAGATCCTTAATTGCAATGGGTACGCCAAAAAACGGCGGTAACTGGGAGGGATGAGAAGCTAGTAATTCGGTTTTGGTTGTAGCATCGGCGATCGCGCTTTCTGCCATTACCGTAAAAAAACTACCAAGTTGGCTATCTAACTGCTCAATGCGTTGTAAATACAGTTCTACTAATTCTAAAGGCGATACTTCCCCGTTACGGACTAATTGCGCTTGAGTTAGAGCGGAACTAAAGGCTAAATCAGTTTGATTCATACTTGGAGATATAGACTAAAGTTAACTTGGAGAATTTTAGCTTTTAATTGCGGGCGATCGCGCTTTTCAATTAATGCAGCAATATCCTTTACACTTAGGTTTGAGCAATGGCGGCAAACTTAGGAGTAAGTATGAGCAGGAATGGCAACAGCCATCTTCCAGAAATTTTCACAAAGTATGAAAATTTGCTACTAACCGAATGGTTAAAAGAGCAACTGGCGACGGGAATCCGGCGCGATGACTTGATGCGTGAAGGAGAAATGCGCGATCAATCGGCGGAATTTCTGCGTCTATTGCGCGATGCGTTGCAAAACGATAACTTGGATAACTTTCAAGCCACCGAGTGGAGCAGCACCAAAGCCCTGCTAACTAGCTTAACTCGTACCCGCGTTCAACAAGGCTTTACCCCAACGCAAGTTGCTTTATTTGTGTTTTCCTTAAAAAAACCTTTATTTAGCTGTCTGCGGGAGGCATACGCCCGCGATAGCGAAACTTTAGTTGGAGAAATTATTACCGCCAACGATTTAATCGATCGTTTGGGTTTGCTCACCACCGAGGCTTTTCAAAAAGCCCGCGAAGAAATTATTATTCGCCAGCAGCAAGAGATGTTGGAATTATCAACGCCTGTAGTTAAGTTGTGGGAAGGGATATTAGCTTTACCTTTAATCGGCACTCTCGACAGCGCCCGCACCCAAGTTGTCATGGAAAACTTATTACAGCAAATCGTTGAAACTGGAAGTGCGATCGCAATTATTGACATTACTGGCGTACCGACGGTAGATACTTTAGTCGCCCAACACTTACTTAAAACTGTCGCCGCCACGCGCTTAATGGGCGCAGACTGCATAATTAGCGGTATTCGTCCCCAAATTGCTCAAACAATCGTGCATTTGGGCGTAGATTTAACCGATGTGATTACTAAAGCAACAATGGCAGATGCTTTTAAAATCGCTTTAAAACGTAGCGGGTATGCGATCGCGCCTAGTAACAATTTAAACCAGCGCCCTTAAAAAATCGTTTGTAACTACCGGAGACTAAAGGTGGAGCGTATTCCAATCTTACAAATGGGCGGATTTTTGCTAGTGACAATCCAAGTAGATATGCACGATCGCTTGGCAATGACTTTGCAAGATGATTTGACAAACCGCATTGTTGAAATGGGCGCTAAGGGAGTGCTAATTGACATCTCATCGTTGGAAATTGTGGATTCCTTTATCGGGCGCATATTTAGTAACATCGCCTCCATGTCGCGCATCCTCGATGCGGAAACCGTAGTCGTGGGGATGCAGCCCGCCGTTGCGATTACGCTAGTAGAATTAGGGCTAACTCTTGAAGGCGTACGCACAGCCTTAAACGTGGAAAAAGGCATAGATTTGCTTTATTCATTAGTAAATCGTACTTGAAGGCAGGAAAATGACAGCCCAAGTAGAAAAGCAAGAAACTCTGGGCATTCGTTCCTCTAGTGATATCGTTTTGGTGAGGCAAACTGTCCGCAATTGGGCAGCAGAACTAGGTTTTGGGCTAGTAGATCAAACTAAAATTGTTACCGCTTCTAGTGAAATTGCCCGCAATACCTTAATTTATGGCGGTGGTGGCACGGTAACGTTAGAAATAATTGCTACTGAATTTCGTCAAGCTTTGCGCTTGACTTTTATCGACAAAGGAACGGGAATTAGGGACATCGATTTAGCCCTCAAAGACGGCTATACAACAGGCGGCGGCTTAGGTATGGGGTTAGGTGGCGCAAAACGGTTGATGAGCGAATTTGCGATCGACTCTAATATAGGTGAAGGAACTCGCGTTACGATGACAAAATGGAAGTAAAACAGGAATTGCGAATAATTGAATCTAAATAATGCAAAATACTCTCATTCCTGTTGTAGAAAGCAGCCAAGTTGGGGAAGCGCGCCGCATGGCTATGGACTTCGCCTCGCGGTTGAATTTTCCCGAAACCAAGCGCGGGAAAGTTGGTATTGTTGTTACAGAAATTGCGAATAATTTAATCAAACACGCTCAAAATGGCGAACTACTACTACGCTCTTTGTACCTCGATGACATTGGCGGCTTAGAAATTTTGGCTGTAGATAAAGGCGCGGGAATGGATGATGTCAGCGAGTGTCTGCGCGATGGCTTTTCAACGGGCGGAACTCCTGGAACAGGGTTAGGCGCAATTTCAAGACTAGCAGATTTTTTTGATATTTATTCTCTGCCATCCCTAGGTACGGCGGTTGTAGCGCAACTATGGGCAACTCCCCTACCCAAAAATTTAGCCGCTTTAAAAATTGGGGTAGTCAATATTCCCTTAGCAAGCGAGCAAACTTGCGGCGATGCTTGGGCGGTAATTACAGTAGAACCTGGGCGAGCGTTAGTAATTGTGGCTGATGGTTTAGGTCATGGAGAACTAGCATTTGAAGCATCGGCGGAGGCAATTAGAGTCGCTAAAAAAAATTGCCAACTCGCCCCCAAAGAGATTTTAGAATTAATGCACCAACAGTTGCGAAGTACGCGCGGGGCGGCAGTAGGAATTGCCGATCTTAACTTTAATCTCCAATCGGTCTGTTATGCGGGCATTGGGAATATTGCCGGAAGTATCGTCGCCTCCCAAAGTCGTAGTATGGTTTCTTACAGTGGCATTGTCGGGCATCAAATCCGCAAAATCCAAGAATTTACTTATCCTTTTCCTGCCAACGCCACCTTAATTTTAAGCTCCGATGGTTTGGCTACCCAATGGAAAATAGACCGCTATCCTGGTTTAATCTTCAAACACCCAAGTTTAATTGCTGGCGTATTATACCGGGATTTCAAACGCTTGCGAGATGATGTTAGTGTCGTGGTAGTCAAGCAATAGCAGTATGGATATCAGGCTTCTAACTGTCGAGGTACGCTTTGAACAAGATGTAGTGCTGGCAAGAGGGCGATCGCGACAAATTGCTAGTTTACTCTGTTTTGACTTGCAAGCCCAAACGCGCATAGCAACGGCAGTATCGGAAATTTCTCGCAATGCTTTTCAGTATGGCGGCGGTGGTAGAGTGGAGTTTGCCGTGCAAAAAAACGTGGCTTTAGTTATTAAAGTTAGCGACAAAGGTAGGGGTATTGCTGATATTGAGGCAATTTTAGCCGGACGCTATACTTCTACAACCGGAATGGGACTCGGTATTGTAGGCGCAAAACGACTGATGGACAAGTTTGCAATCCAATCAGTGGTAGGCGAAACTACCGTAACGCTGACGAAATACTTACCTAAACAAACGCCAATAACTCCAGAAAGTTTAACTAAAATTGCTACGGAATTAGCCCAAAAAACGCCAGAAAACTTATATCAAGAAGTCCAGCAGCAAAATCAAGAACTTTTACGCACGATGGAGGAGTTGCAAAGTCGCTCGATTGAACTTGCGCGCCTCAATAGCGAACTTGAAGATACTAATCGCGGTGTAGTAGCTCTTTACGCCGAATTAGACGATCGCGCCGAGGCTTTTCAAAAAGCCAGCGAAATGAAAACTCGGTTTTTGTCCAACATGAGTCACGAATTTCGCACGCCTTTAAATGCAATTCTCAGCCTTTCTCAGCTACTTTTAGAAGGATTAGACGGCAAGTTAAATTCCGAACAAGAAAAACAAGTAAACTTTATTCGCACTTCTGCCCTTGGTTTATCAGAATTAGTTAACGATTTATTAGACATAGCCAAAGTAGAAGCTGGTAAAGTAACTATCCGCCCTAACTGGTTTGAAATTAGCGATTTATTTAACGCTTTAAAAGGCGTACTGCGACCAATACGCGCTCGTTCGCCCGTCGAGCTAATTTTTGACGAACCCCAAAACTTGCCTATGTATACTGATGAAGGTAAGGTTTCCCAAATTTTAAGAAATTTGATTTCTAATGCGCTGAAATTTACTCCCAGTGGCGAGGTGCGTGTCCGTGCGTTAAAACAAGAAAGCGCGATCGTTTTTTCTGTCGCCGATACAGGTATTGGGATTGCACCAGAGGATTTAGAACTTGTTTTTGAAGAATTTGTCCAAATTGAAAACCCTTTACAACATCAATTTAAAGGAACGGGTTTAGGTTTGCCGCTTTGTCGTCAATTAGCACAATTACTAGGAGGTAATATCGCCGTTACCAGTAAGTTAGAAATAGGTTCTACTTTTACGTTTGCTTTACCTTGCACTTATCAAGAAGTAGTCGCACCATTACCACCGAGCGAAATTTTGCTCGTTGGGGACAGCGAAATTTATCGCTATCTACGCCAAGAAATATTGAGCGATCGCCGTTATATTTTTATTGAAGCAACTAATGCTCGTGAAGGAATGCTGAAAGCGATCGCAAATCCCCCGCAGCTAATATTTTTAGACTTAATCATGCCCGACTTGAGCGGATTTGAGGTTGTAGAACAATTAATGGTTCACCCGATTACCCGGAATATTCCTGTAATTATCAATACCTCAAAGCAACTAGAGTCCGACGAAATAGCTCGTCTTAATCATGCTAACGTCGTGGCAATATTATCTAAAGACCTAAATAACCCTAGTGCTAGGGCGACAATCCGCGAGGCATTGCAAAAAGCAGGACTTAACTTAAACTTATAAGCACGCGCAATTATGCCCAAGCCGCAACCCATAAGGATTTTGCACGTAGACGACGATGAAGCTAATCGTTACGTCCATACTCGGATGCTTCAAAGGGCAGGCTTTAATGTTACCGAAGCAAGTACGGGCAAGCAAGCTTTGCAGCTAGTTGCGGAAATAGTGCCAGATTTAATCGTGCTAGATGTTAAGCTTCCCGATATTCACGGGTTTGAAGTGTGCCGGAAAATCAAAGCCAATCCCAATACTGCTTCTATTCCCGTATTGCATTTATCCGCTAGTTTCATCCAAATGGAAGATAAAGCCGAAGCGCTAGAAGGTGGTGCGGACGGCTATCTTACTCAACCAGTGGAATCAAGAGAATTGATTGCTACAGTAAATGCTTTGCTGCGGATGCGACAAGCCGAAGAAACAGCAATGGCGGCGGCGACGCAATGGCAAATCACCTTTGAAGCAATTTCTGATGGCGTTTGCTTGCTGGACGTTCAAGGCAAAGTTATACGTTGTAACCAAGCAATGTCAGGTATTTTAGGTAAGTCTGCAAGAGAAATTATCGGTTGTACCTGCCGCCAATTGTGGGAAAATGTAGGAGATCAAGGTATAAGTAAATTTTTGTGCGATCGCGCGATTGATAAAAGCGATCGCCAAAGCCGAGAATTACAAATCGATCGGCGCTGGTTTGGAGTCAAAACCGATCCGATTTTAAGCGAAAACGGCGATTTTACTGGGGTAGTACAAATTTTTACCGATATTACCGTTCGCAAATTAGCCGAAAGCGAACGCGCCGAACTATTGCAGCGCGAACAAGCCGCCCGCGAACAAGCCGAAGCCAATAGCCGCATGAAAGACGAATTTTTGGCAATTGTCTCTCACGAGTTGCGATCGCCTTTAAATGCGATGCTAGGCTGGGCTAGGCTATTGCGGACACGCAAATTAGAGCCATCAGTACGCGATCGAGCAATGGAAACGATCGAGCGCAATGCTTTATTACAAGTACAAATGATTGAAGACTTGCTCGACATTTCCCGGATTATTCGCGGCACAATTCGGCTTGTAGCGCGTCCGATTCAATTAAAAGTTCCAATTGAATCGGCGATTGAAACAGTTGTACTAGCAGCGCAAGCAAAAGAACTTTTACTTTTGACTTCTTTTGCTCCCACTATCGGCATGGTATCGGCAGATAGCGATCGCTTGCAACAAGTGATTTGGAATTTACTTTCTAATGCCATCAAGTTTACTGCTCCTGGTGGCTCGATTGAAGTGCGATTAGCTGTTATCGAACGGACATCTTCGGTTGCCCAAATTCAGATAATCGATACTGGGTGCGGCATTAGTGCGGAATTTTTACCCCATGTTTTCGATCGCTTTCGTCAAGCTGACGGTTCAATGACGCGCTCTTATGGGGGTTTGGGGTTAGGACTTGCGATCGCTCGTCAGTTAATAGAATTGCACGGCGGGACGCTAGAAGCTCAAAGTCCCGGCGAGGGGCTTGGCTCGATTTTTACAATCGAGCTACCGTTAATAAGTAAAGTAGTAGAAAGTGCGGAAACCATCAAGCGCTCAATTGCGTCAACTAACAATAATTACTTACCCCTAGAAAACTTCTCCCTTGAAGGAAAGCGAGTTTTAGTAGTTGATGATGAAGACGATAATCGCGAACTTATCTGCACGGCGTTGCTTGAGTACAATATTGAAGTTTTAAGTGCAAGTAGTGCAATAGAAGCAATGGCAATAGTTACTAAAAATAACTTAGATGCGATCGTTAGCGATATTGGGATGCCCGACGCAGACGGTTACCGATTAATTAAACAAATTAGAGCTTGGGAAGTTAGCCAAGGATTAAAATTAATTCCCGCGATCGCGCTTACTGCTTATGCTAGAGACGAAGATCGCCACCGCGCGCTCGGTGCGGGTTTTCAAATGCACCTTTCCAAACCCATCGAACCAAACAAACTCGCCTTAGCAATTAGTCAATTAGCCATTGAGTAATGCTAATTGACTAATTAAATAAAGCTTATTAGCTAACAGCTATTGGCAAGCAAATAATTTTAGTTGTTGCAAAGGAAGCTAATAAATTCTGCCAAGACGAATCAACTAAGTTATCGCGGATAACATGGGCGGCGCTAAACCTTTCCACCGGGCCAAGTCCTACAACCAACATTCCCGCCGCTAAACCAGCTTCCGCACCCGCCGCCGCATCTTCTACAACTACGCAGTGGGATGGATCTAATCCTAATTGCCCGGCGGCATGAAGAAATACATCGGGTGCGGGCTTATGGCGCTCGACACTGTAACCATCGCTAATAGCATCAATGCGATCGCTAATTCCTAGTAAATCAGTTACCAAACGAGCATTTTTACTCGAAGATCCAATGGCGATCTTAATTCCCGCCGCCTGTAATTCCTCTAGCAAAGGCAATACACCAGGCAACAAATCCGCCGGGCTTAAGTCTTGAATAAACGCTTCGTAGTAGCTATTTTTCCGCGCCATCATTGCTTGTAGTTCCGCTTCAGTGACAGAAACATCGCCTAGTAAGTGCAATAAAGAATCGCGCCGCGCTAAACCGCGCATTGCCTCGTTCGCCTGGCGATTGAAGATAATTCCTTCTTCATCCGCTAACTGTTTCCAAGCCCGATAGTGATACTCAGAGGTGTCTGTTAACACGCCGTCCAAGTCAAAAATCACACCTTTGATTGGTAATTGGGTAAAAGCTGGTTCGCTTGCTACATGACTCAAAGTTTCGTTAATCGAAATTACTTCATCATTATTAGTATTTGTCACCTTCACCTCTGTAGTTCCATCGGCACAAGTTAAATCAAATTCAAAACACTGCCCGTGCCAGTGGAGTTTAAAATTCAAGCGCGTCCAACCAGGGGGCAAATGAGGAGTATCGATAATGGGGCCAGTTTGCGTCAAACGCACGCCAGCAAAACCAAAAACTATTGCCTGCCAAGTACCACCCGTAGAAGCAGCGTGAATGCCCTCGTGAGCGTTGCCCCGCACGTCTTCAAGGTCTACTAGCGCCGCCCGCATAAAATGTTCGTAAGCTTCGGCACTGCGATCTAAGTCACAAGCTAATATAGCGTGAATTGCCGGGCCTAAAGAAGAACCGTAAGTGTGATCGGTGCGCTTGCTGTAGTAATCCCAATTTGTCTGCAACAAGGCGCGATCTTCCCGATTTGCTAACGGTGTTTTTAATGGCAGTTGGCGCAACAAGTACAATAGCATCAATACATCGGGTTGCTTGAGAATTTGCCGTTGGTTTGTAGGTTCAATACCCAATAGCGCTTGCATTGAGGCAGTACGTCCTTCATACTCGGACAAATCTACATCGATTAAATCAAAAAATCCATCGCATTGCTCGATTAACCCTGTTTGCGGATTGTGGAGTACGAGCAGGTGTTGGGCGATATGCTGCCAGCGCTCTAAGCGTTGAGGACTAAGATTTAGTTTTAGCTCAAGCTCGGTTGCTTTGGAGGGATAGTTTACTTGCAGCCAATTTAGCACGGCTACGGCAGTTTCGATGTGCCACTGCACCATGCGGTTTGTAAAAGCGTTATTATCTACGTGTTCGTGATTTTCGTCGGGGCCAATCACATCGCGAATTTCGTAGCAATTGCGGACTTGATTCCATTCAACGCGGCTACCCCAAAATACGGCGGTATCGAGGATAATTTCCGCTCCTTGTTGCTGCATCCATTCGCTGTCATCTGTTGCTTGCCAATACTGCCAAACTCCGTAAGCGACATCAGTTGTAATGTGCAACTCAATATCGCCGCACCAAATCCGTACGGGTTCGCCATCGGGACCTGTTACCCATCGGGGAGTTACTTCATCGCCCGTGCTGGCACTTTCCCAAGGATACATCGCCCCTTCGTAACCAGCTTCGGCGGCTTTGCGTCTTGCGCCATCTAAGTTGTGATAGCGGTAAGATAGCAAATTTTTGGCTATGTGGGGTTGAGTGAGAGTCAGGAAAGGAACGATAAATATTTCCGTATCCCAAAATACGTGACCGCGATAAGCATAGCCTGATAGAGTTTTGGCAGGAATGCTTACCCGCTCGTCGTGTCGGGGTGAGGCAATTAAAAGTTGAAATAAGTTGTAGCGAACTGCTAATTGTGCCGTGAAGTCGCCTTCAATGACAACATCGCAATCGCGCCACAATTCATCCCACACCGCTCCATGAGCGGCGATTAGGGTTGTATAGCTTTTTAGGGCTAAATGCTGCTTGGCTGTTTGAGCGGGTTGCGAGACTTGCCTTGAAGTAAAAACTGTAACTATTTTTTCTAGTGTAATAGTTTGTCCTTGTTGGGCGATAAATTTTGCGTGCAAGCTAGGGTTGCCTTCTGCTTGCAAGTTGGCGCTTACTTCGGTATCTGCCGAACAAGTTAATTTTGTGGCTATACCCAGTTCTATTTTTGACTTTAAACAGCGCAGTTGCAACCAGGCACTATTATTTGCTCCGCCGGCGTTTAATAACTCCCAGTGCTTTACACCTTGGTTATCAACTTGAGCGCTGAGACCGCCATTAACTTCTATTACCCCAGTAAAATCTATCGGTGTCACTTGAGCGCGCAGCACTAGCAAATGCTCGTCTGCCATACTGGCAAGGCGTTCAAAATGAAACTTTACTGTATGACCTGCCCGACTGCGCCACAGTACGTAGCGGCTTAAAATGCCCCAATGCAAATCTAATTGGCGCGTGTATTCCAACACTTCGCCTTCAGCCATGCTAAAAACTTCGCCAGCAATTGTAATTTGTAGGGATAGCCAGTCAGGGCAATTAACTAACTCGGTATAAACTACCGGAACATCATCATACACGCCATGAATAAAAGTTGTGGCGTTTGCTCCGGGATAACCTTCTTCAAAGGTGCCGCGCGTTGCTAAGTAGCCGTTGCCGATTGTAAATAGCGTTTCTTTAGCGTGTAATTTTGATGACGAAAATTCTGTTTCAATGACGTTCCAAGCTTTGCGATCCATAACTTATATATCTCACTGATAAATTGTTAAGTTTAAAAATTGCTGTCCCTAGCATTCCCTAGCAAGTAGATTTCTTGACTGTTGTTACAAAAACTTTACAAAACGCAATAAAGCAAGGAGGAGGGATGTTACTTACTTTTATTTACGCTTCAATGACTACGCGCAAATTTCCGCGTTTTCGCGCTACCCGACAAGCAGTAGTGCTGCCAGAGCGTTCAAATTCTAAGTCCAACAGAGTAGTTCCGACACGCAAGTTGTGCAAAGACAACTGGTCGATCGATTCTGGGAGCGCCGGATCGATAATTCGCAAGCAGTTGTTCACCGCGTCCGGCACTAAATTTACGATCATGTGTAACAACTGAAATACACTTCCTGTCGCCCATGCTTGGGGAGTGCAAGCAACGGGGTACTGCACGGGACTATTGTCGCCGTTACGTTCGTAGCCGCAAAATAATTCTGGAGGACGTTGATAGGATTGAGCTAAAGTCATGTCGAGCAAGCCTTGAGATACTTCTAAAGCTTGCTCGACAAGTCCCAAACTCCGCAATCCCATTGCAATTAAGGAATTATCGTGAGGCCAGACCGACCCGATATGATAGCCCATCGGATTGTAAGCTGGAGACAAGCTACTTAGCGTCCGAATGCCCCAGCCGTTGAACATATCTGGCGCTCGTAGCCTTTCGGCGACGCTACTTGCTCTTTCGGGGGTGAGAATACCCAAATGCAGACAGTGACCGGGGTTTGAAGTTATGCTGTCTACTTGATGCCCTTCGCCATCCAAAGCCAAGGCACAAAAATGTTGGTCTTCCATCCAGAAGTCTCGGTTAAACCGGGCTTTGAGTTCTTTGGCTTCTTCCAACCAGCGATCGCTTAAGTCAATGCGCTTTTTCATGCGGGCGATTTCTGCTAACCTAATTTTGGCAGCATAGGTATAAGCTTGCACTTCTGACAGGATAATTGGCCCGGTGGCAAGTTCGCCTTGGCGATTGACAATGCAGTCGCCCGAATCTTTCCATCCTTGATTTGCAAGGCCGCGCCGCGATTTGCGGATATAGCCGAGGTAGCCTGTTTCTTTGCTATTGCGATCGATCCAGTCCATTGCGGAAATCGCATTATTCCACAATTTGTCTAAAGTTTCTTTGTCATAAGTCCAAGCGTAATACTCGGCGTACAACATCAACCACAAAGGGGTAGCATCAATTGTGCCGTAGTAAGGCGTGTGAGGAATTTCTTGGCAACGTGCCATTTCTCCTTGACGCAACTCGTGCAGAATTTTACCCGGTTCTTCTTCGCGCCATTCATCTTCTACTTTTCCTTGGTAGTGCGCTAATAAAGTTAATGTTTCTTTAGCGACTTCCGGGTTAAGCATTAATACTTGAGAGGCGGTAATTAAAGCATCTCTCCCAAATAAGGTGGAATACCAGGGTACTCCGGCGGCGACAGTTTTATGTTTGCCAAAACTTTGACGCAGTAAATACAAGTCTTGCTCGGCTCTTTCAATTACGCGGTTAAAGGTAGCTTTGTTCGAGCGAATGCGCGTAATTTGGTCGCACCAACGCTGTTCTTCAGATTGTTCTACTGCTTTAACTTGTCCTAATGCGATTGGAGCGTTGGCGATTGTCGATGCGGAAGCGTTATTGAGCAGCATTCGCAGTCGATAACCTAGCTTTTGCGTTTTGTGCGAACCAAGTTCTATCTGCCATAAAGCTGTATAGCCTTTAAAGCGATCAGGTTGGCGATGCTGAAACTCAATTACTGATTGCATCAAAGACTTATCTAATCCTTGATAAGCAAGTCTTAGTTCGCTGGGGGTATGGGAATTATCTTCTTCTTGGGGCTGAACTCTTAGGAGTTTTCCTTGTTTTTCCCGATGAGCGCCTCTAATTTCAAATAAATCGACAAAATCAGAGTTGAAACTAATGCTAATTTCAAAGCTGACTGGACTTGTGCTGTAGTTGGAAACTTCTATTTCTTCAAACAGCGCTCCACTAACGGCAATTTCGCGGCGAATCCCTAGGGTGTCTGGTTTCAACCTGTCTTCAATGTGCGGGTTCGTACAGAGAATTGATAGTAAAAATCCTTTTTCGGCGGTGCTACTTAGTAATACAGGACTTCGCCCTTCGATTTGCAGTTCTAAACGACTGAGAAACCTAGTATCGTTGCAAAATAGCCCCATACTAGCGGTGCGATCGTCCATCAAACAGCCGGAAATGTTCCCTAGGGTATCTGTAACCAAAAATACATCGTCATCTTTGATTGTCAATGTTGGCTGCGGTCGTTCGCTAATTACACAAGGCCACTCGGTAATCGGTGCTTCTTGAGCAGGGATAAAAGTTATCCCATCAACAGTAATTTTGTCTGGTGTCGTGAGCGTATCTGCTGTCATTGCCAAGATTTCCGCTTTCTAAGGTTGGTTTTTCCCTCTTGGAATTGAGGGGCTTTTGCTTTACACTGTTAACCGCTCGATTAAAAGTAAAAATACTTATTCTAATTTTCCGATCGCTACCAAGTATCCTAATAGTTACTTCTTAACGATAAAGTAAAAAATCTACAATTTTATTCATGACGAAAGATTGAGTTATTGAGTTTTTTAGGCGATCGCTAACTCAATTATTACTACATTTTCAAGCTTTTACTCTACTCCAGTCCGTTATCCTAAATTAAAATCTATAAACTATTGTAAAGATGATTAATATTTCTATATAAGTCGTTAAATTTATATAAATATTCAAGAGTAGGTAATTCTTCACAGTTAGGCAAGACTGGGCGCTAAATATACTGAGATGGGTGACAGCATAAAACTTCCCACTGTAAGTATTGAGTTGGTCTAAAAAAGCGAGCGATCGCATTTTAGAATGTATTGAGAATGGGCGATCGCGCAATTTGGATTGAGCTTGTAAAGATGCGATCGCCCTTGCTAATTTCCTTTAATAAATAGGAGTAGGAGGGATGGCGATCCTGCCGCTACTGCTGCAATTATTTCCTACTCCTTGATCGAGCTAGACTTGCTCGCGTTTAGATGAAGTTAGCGCCATGCTAAAAGCTCGAAGATACTGATCGGTCATCGATTCAACGCTAAAACGGCTAACTACATAATCTCGGCAATCTTGGCGATCTAGCTTACTAACTAATGGCACGGACTCGACCATTTTTTCCAAAGAATGACAGACGAAACCCGTTTTTTCGTGAGCAATAACTTCAGGGACAGAACCCAAAGCCATACCAATTACTGGCGTACCTGTAGCCATCGACTCGATCATCACAAGTCCAAAAGGTTCGCGCCAGGTAATCGGAAACAAAGTAGCCGTAGCGCCGCTTAACAGCGCAACTTTTTCATCGTGCGAAACTTCCCCCAAGTACTGAATTTGCTCGCCATCAATGTGCGACTGGATTTGTTCGGCGTAAAAAGTGCGATCGACCGCATCAATTTTACCTGCCATTTTTAACGGTAAGCCACTAGCACGAGCAATTTCGATCGCTTGCAACGGCCCTTTTTCTGGCGAAAGCCGCCCTACAAAAGCAAGATAAGCAGGCTCTGTAGGTGTAGGAGAAAATGGATAAGCCTTAGTATCGATGCCGTTGTAAACCGTGTGGATATAGTTTAAGCCTAGACGAGGTTCTCTTTGCGCCTCGCTAATACTGATGTAAGGCTGCCAGGCAAACTGACGAAACATTTTCTCATTATCCGGGGTAAATATACCGTGCATGGTATGAACCGTAGGAGTTTTGACAAAATTGCTATAAGGAAGCGCCGCACAGCCTACATGAGAATGAATAATATCAAAGTGATGTGCTTGCTTGTATACGTCATACAGCATCATCTGTTCGTATAGCCCTGGCTCTTTAATACTAGGATCGAGCCTTAGTGCTTGGTCGTGGACGGATTTGAGTTTGCCTGTAGTAATGGAGTCTCCAGAGGCAAACAAAGTAACCTCATGACCCCGACGGACTAATTCATCGCTAAGTAAGCTGACAATTAGTTCGATACCGCCGTAGCGAAAAGGGGGGACGCGCTCCCACAGTGGAGCAATTTGAGCGATTTTCATATTTTAATAGCGACAAAAAATAGCAAAAGTTGTTTAGCTAAAACCTTGCTTTTGAGCGTGAATTGCTTGTAAAAGTGTTGTCCTAAGTTAGGGAGATCGTTTTACTACAGCGATCGCTTGTTTTTGAGATGACAAATACTCGCACTTTGAGTGGTGAATAAGATTGCCCACAAGCAAAAAGCTAATCGCCAGCAATTCCATACAGAAGATATAACATTGACGGGTATGGCAAATATAGAGTTGAGAGTAAATTTGGCAAACTTTTAGCTTGGGTGTAAAGGGAAAAGACTTTGCGCTTCTTAGGTAGGATAAATAAAGAAAAGTATTTATAGCGGTTTATTGCCCCTAGCCGCTATAAATTTTAATTCCAGATGGCTACAACAAGCATGGCAAAAGGCGCGCGCAATTTGCCATGCTTGGCGCGATCGGCAACTGGAAAGTAGTTAGATGCAATCGACCACTGAAAGACAAGCTATGAGCATTTCTACGGTTTCCGTGTTGAGCGATCTGCTAAACGCCATACCCCAACTTCGACCTCAGCTTTATTTCAAGGCTTCTTTAACAGCACTTTCCCACGCGATGGAAGATCAAGTCCTCGCCGCCACGACCGATCGCCCTTTGCTCATTGCTAGTTTTCAACGGGAACGCTACTATCGCCAAGAAGCTCATCGTTATCGGCGAATTGCCCAAAGAACCGATCAAGTTTACGTGCTGTCAGCATTGGAAACTGATTTTACTAATGCTTCAGGCTTTTATGAGACGATCGCCTTTGACTTAGAAGATGCTTTAAGTCAAGAGTGGCATTTAGTCATAATCGGACAGCAGTACGCTACTTGCTTAGTATGCAGAGAGCGGTTTATGAATCCAACCAAAAAGAAGTCGCCACTACCTAATTCTTTTGATGTCGATCCTTCGCGTCAATTTGAGGGGATATGGACGAGCGATCGCACGGTTAGTTTTAAAGCTGCGGACTTATTATTAGCAAGAATACTCAGCTATCGCCCAGAATTAAATAGCAAAGTTGAGCAAGCACGAGCTAATTTTGGATTAGCACGTCCTTCTAAGCGCAAATCCCTAAAAAACTCGAATAAAACCCTATCAATTTCTACAAATGCTCCAGCGCTTGGCTTTTCCAATATCGACCCCGATCCTTTTGTCCAGCGTCTAGTTACTTATTTACAAGCAGGTCAATATAAGTTATTAAAAGCTTACGGTTCAATCGCCGAGCAAGAACGCAAAGAGCGGTTAATTAACTCAATTACTTCCGCAATCCGGCGCGGAAGTAATAACGGACAACCATTACATCCGCAAGAAATTCTCTCGGTCGCCGTAGAAGAATTAGGACAAGCGCTATTAGTGTGTCGCTGTTTGATCTATCGGGGGGGAGTAACAGAAACTAATGCAACTATTACCCATGAATTTTTAAGTGCAGAGGTAACATCAGTTTGCGGGCAATCATTACAACTGCAACAGCACCCTTTATTTCAAGCGGTAGTAGAACAACAAGAAAGTATTGCAATTACAGATACCCAGACCGACGATCGCGTTGCTAGTTCTGTAGCGCTGCAAGAGCTTGTAAGGCGCTTTGCCCTGCGTTCGTGGCTAATAGTTCCCGTGCTGTACCAGCGTCGGTTATTAGGCGCGATCGAGTTGCATCATTGCGGCGCTTCGCCTCATCCTTGGCAAGAAAATGAAGTAGCGTTAGTAGAAAAAGTCGCAACTCAAGTTGGAGCAGCTTTAATTCAAGCAGAAGCTTACGCTAACTTAGAAGACCTCAACCAACAATTAGAAGCCCTCGATCGCACTCGCAGTAACTTAATTGCCATTACAGGTCACGAATTGCGTACTCCTTTATCAACAATTCAAGTGTGTTTGGAAAGCCTAGCTACCGAACCCGATATGCCTTGGGAATTGCGCCAAGTTATGCTCAGTACCGCCTTATCAGACTCGGAGCGGATGCGAAAATTGGTGCAAGACTTTTTAACTCTTTCTTCTTTAGAAAGCGGACAAGTACAGTGGCATCCCGAATCGTTATCTTTAGAAGAATGCGTAGAACTTGCTTTAAGTCGAACTCGTACCCGCAACGCGATCGAAGCTCAACCCAAAATCACAACTCAAGTATCCGAGCATTTGCCATTAGTTAGAGCCGATGGCGATTGGCTAGTCGAAGTTCTATCTAAGTTGCTAGACAATGCTACTAAGTTTACACCCCCCGAAGGAGAAATCACGATCGCTGCCGCTTGCCATAATGACGGAACAATTGAAGTTACCGTAACCGATACCGGACGAGGTATTGAACCCCAACGCCTAGAACTTGTCTTCGATCGCTTTTATCAAGAAGAAGGCTCTTTGCGGCGGACGGTGGGCGGTACGGGTTTGGGACTGGCGATTTGCCGTCAAATTGTCAATGGTTGGGGTGGTAAAATTTGGGCAAAATCCGAGGGGAAAGATCGCGGTAGCGAGTTTCATTTCACCGTACCGACGGCGGGTAAAAATTAGGGACGAGGGAATTGCTTTGTTCTACTTAACCAAAGAACTGTAACGGTTTCTTACATAGACGCAATATAAGGGCGATCGCGGTGATACGATGCCCTAAAACGGTTTGCGAGAGTAATTTATGGCAGAAGAACTTTCTGGACAAACTCCGATCTTTGGCGGCAGCACGGGCGGCTTGCTAACTAAGGCGGATAGAGAAGAAAAGTACGCTATTACCTGGACTAGCCCCAAAGAGCAAGTATTTGAAATGCCAACGGGTGGCTCTGCCATCATGCGGCAAGGCAAAAACCTTCTATACTTGGCTCGTAAGGAGTATGGAATTGCGATCGGCGGTCAACAATTGCGAACAAAGTTCAAAATTACGGACTACAAAATCTACCGGATTTATCCTAGCGGCGAAGTGGAATACCTGCATCCTAAAGATGGTGTATTCCCAGAAAAAGTAAATCCAGGTCGCGAAAAAGTTCGTTATGTAGACCGCAATATTGGCAGAAATCCCGATTCGGCTAAGTTGAAGTTTAGCGGCATTTATTCTTTTGACGCAGAACTACCAAAATCGCCAGAAGCTAAAAAAGCTGGTTCTTAAGGCTTTAGTAACTGGCATAGTTTAAATTAGTCTCGGTGGTTTTTTATTGCCGGGGCTGATTTTTTTGTAAATATTGGATTTTTTTGCATTCAAAAAACTGTCATGATTTCCCCTAATTTTTCTCAATTTTCCGAACTGGCTACTTTAGGCAATTTTGTTCCTGTTTATCAAGAATGGGTCGCTGACTTAGATACCCCGGTTTCGGCTTGGTATAAAGTTTGTGCTGGGCAGCCTTATAGCTTTTTATTAGAATCGGTAGAAGGTGGGGAAAATATCGGACGCTATAGTTTTTTAGGTTGCGATCCGTTGTGGATATTAGAAAACAAGGGCGAAGTCACGACCCAAACTCATCGAGATGGTTCTGTAGAGTCTTTTACGGGCGATCCGTTTGTAACTTTGACCCAATGCCTCAAATCTTTTCAGCCAGTCAAATTGCCGCAACTACCGCCCGGAATTGGTGGCTTGTTTGGCTTTTGGGGTTACGAATTGATTCAGTGGATGGAAAAGCGCGTCCCCATTCATCGGGCAACCGAATCCGATTTGCCCGATGGCTTGTGGATGCAGATCGATCAATTACTGATTTTTGACCAAGTAAAGCGGAAAATTTGGGCGATTTCTTATGCAGATTTGAGAGATCCAAACGTTGACTTGCAACGGGCATACGGGCAAGCGTGCGATCGCGTTACCGCCCTAATTGACAAGCTACAATCGCCCCTCGACCGCCAAAATACGGTTTTGAACTGGAATCCGCCGCAAAGTTCTTCCCAGCCTCTAGAATACGTCAGCAATATTTCTGAGGCTGATTTTTGTACTAATGTCCAAATTGCCAAGGATTACATCAAAGCTGGAGATATTTTTCAAGTTGTCTTATCTCAGCAATTAAAAACGTCGTATACGGGAGAACCTTTCGATCTTTATCGCTCTTTGCGGCTAATTAATCCTTCGCCTTACATGGCTTATTTTAACTTCCAATCTTGGCAGATTATCGGCTCTAGTCCTGAAGTAATGGTAAAAGCAGAAATCGACCCCAAGGGAGGAACAATAGCTACTTTACGCCCCATTGCTGGTACTCGTCCGCGTGGTAAAACTCCCCAGGAAGACGCGCTACTTGCTCAAGACTTACTGCAAGATCCTAAAGAAATTGCCGAACACGTGATGTTAGTTGACTTAGGGCGCAACGACTTGGGTAGAGCCTGCATTTATGGAACGGTAAAAGTTGACGAATTGATGGTAATCGAGCGTTATTCTCACGTCATGCACATTGTCAGTAATGTTGTCGGACAACTAGATCCTCACAAAACTGCTTGGGATTTACTCAAAGCTTGTTTTCCGGCGGGTACAGTAAGCGGCGCACCCAAAATTAGAGCAATGGAAATTATCAACGAACTTGAAACTAGCAGAAGGGGTGTATATTCAGGAGTTTACGGCTACTACGACTTTGAAGGGCAATTAAATAGCGCGATCGCAATTAGGACTATGGTACTACGCGATCGCACCGTCAGCGTCCAAGCCGGGGCGGGTATAGTAGCTGATTCCGAACCCCAAAAAGAGTATATAGAAACCTTAAATAAAGCTAGAGGTCTAATAGACGCAATTCGCTGTCTTCAAAACAATAAATGAAGCTAAAATCTTACGTGCGCTGGCTAATTCTGGGCGTAGTGTTACTTTTTTTAGCCAAAGCGCTGAAAGACAATTGGCAAGAAGTAGCGCAAATTAAAATTAGTCCTCAAGGCTGGGTTTACCTAGGTAGCGCTTTAGTAATAACGCTACTAGCGCATATTTGGACGGGGTGGGTATGGAGTTGGATTTTTCAATCTCTCAATCAAAAAGTTAGCGGTTTTTGGGCGGTGAGAGTTTACTTAAAAACTAACATTGCTAAATATATTCCCGGTAATATTTGGCATTATTACGGACGGATTCGTTTAGCAACCGATGCGGATATTCCTACCAGCATAGCTACTTTGAGCGTTTTATTAGAACCGCTTTTACTAGCCGCCGCCGCCTTACTTGTGGCTTTAGTCGGAACGCCGCAAAATAGATTGTTGCAGGTTTTTAGTTTAGCGATCGTTTTAATTGCAATTCATCCCCTAATTCTCAATCAAGGAATTAAATTAGTTAGCAAGCTTAAAAATAAAGGTGACGATGTCAAAAAGCTCGAACGTTATCCTTTTTTACCATTATTAGGCGAATTAGGTTTTTTAGGATTGCGCGGCGCGGGATTTGTATTGACTTTTTGGGCGCTACACCCTATAAATCTAAGTCAAATTCCAATTTTAATTAGTAGTTTTAGTTTCGCTTGGTTGCTTGGCTTAGTTGTCCCAGGAGCGCCGGGAGGAATTGGCGTATTTGAAGCGACGGCTACCGCCTTACTTGGAGCTTTATTTTCACCGGGACTTATTTTGAGTGTTGTAGCTTTGTACCGACTAATTAGTATTTTGGCGGAAGTTGTAGGGGCGGGGTGTGTTTGGGTTTGGGATAGATTTGCTACTTGAATTGGGAAGAAGTGCTGAATAAAAAACTCTTAACTATCTGCTTCTACTGAATTATTAGGCTGTTTAGAAGGAGAAAATTGATTTTCCCGTGTAATTTTGATCAAAAATCGTAATGCTTCATTAACGGAGTCCGCACTTGAAAAAATTTTGGCTACATCAGGTTCTAGACGAACAACCGCTTCACCGAATTTCTTTCTACCACTCCCTAACTTTCTAACTTTTAAACTTTTCAAGTCATATTCTGGTCGGAGTTCATCTTCAAAATCTGAATTACTCTTCATAGGCTTCTCTCTCCGAGAGTGTTACAACTCTTGCACTAATAAGGCGAATAGAATTATCTCTTTCTGTGTACGATGCAATTAACAAACGATCTTGGTTTGACCGTCCAACGATAAGATAACGATCTTCATTCTCTGAATGGTCGGGATCGTAAAAGTCAACGTAAAGCGGATCGTTGAAAATAGTCTTTGCTTCTTCAAAAGAAACACCATGCTTTGATAGATTAGATGCTGCTTTTGACTTATCCCACTCAAAATCCATGATTAGATTGTAGGCGATCGCCGATCGATACTGTGAGCAGAGTTGACTATTGTAATTTGAAGTGCGATCGCACTCCTTCCCCGAAATTATCTAGACTAACGGTTCTATTGAGCGGCTGTGAGCCTATTATATCTATAATAGAGCGAGATTGAAAGCTGTTTTCAATGGGCTTGTTAGATCAGAAACTCTGGTTGAATCGATGACAATCAATTTAAACGCCAGGAATGATGTACTACAATTTCGATTACAAAGTATATAATTTTTGCTAATTCGCTTGAACCAGTTACTTCCGTTCTTACATCACCAACACTTAATATATCTGCAACCCTTTCTCCTGTGTTACGCTGCCAAACTTCTCCCCAGCGACCATCATTACAATCACCATCACCTTGATTAACAACCATGCGTAATTTCGTTAGGAAACCGTTTGACGTGACAACATCAAAATCAACCCAGTAATATTGTCCAATATTATCAAAATAATCTGCTTGACTCTCTCTACGTCGTCTAGAATAATCTGCTCGACTTTCTGCGTACCGCCTAGGCTCACACTTAGCATTTTCTCTGTGATGGTCGGGTATATTCGGACAGCTTAAGTATTTAGATGTACTACATTCTCCTAGAATTGAAAACGAGCCAATTGAAGCAATCATTTCATCAAATCTATCTTTACAAGGGAAACTCTCCCTTAATTTGTTCAGCGATTCCGCTTCTAGTAGATTTTTATTTCTAACAGGCGACAAGTTGTTAATACTAGAATGCCATTCAACTTGTCGATCTTCTTTATTATACAGAATGTACTTCTTCGTCATAAAGATTGCTCAGATTCACTTAAGCTTATGCCTTTATATTGGCTATTAGTGGCAGATGTCTAACTATTTATTAT
>JAPJOW010000237.1 GCA_030826005.1 Aliterella sp. RAGGC_92 | reverse complement strand
GGAGAGTTAAACAAGTCCATTTCATTTGTTTGTTCTCCCATCGACATCATTTCGGGAGAGTTAAATAATTCTGCTTGTTCGCCCATTGACATCATTTCGGGAGTAGAAAGCAAATCCTCATTTTCGCCCATCGACATCATTTCAGGAGAGTTAAACAAGTCTATTTCGCTTGTTTCTCCTCCTATTTCAGCAGAATTAAATAACTCTGTTTCTTCAGTCATGGACATAATTTCAGGCGAATTAAATAAGTCTATCTCATTTATTTCGTCACCCATAGCCATCATTTCAGGAGTATTAAATAATTCTGTTTCTTCGCCCATAGACATGATTTCGGGCGAATTAAACAAGTCTATCTCGTTTGTTTGTCCCGTTATTTCAGGACTGTTAAATAATTCTGTTTCTTCTCCTATCGACATCATTTCAGGAGAATTAAACAAGTCTGGGTTATTTTCTTCTAACATTCCAGAGTTGGCAAATAAGCTCATTAAATCATCATCAGACGATTGATTGGGTAAATTTTGTGGTTCAAATAAAGATTCAATATTTTTATCGTCTTGCTCTTTAGAATCATCCTGCGTGTTAGAAGACTCAGGATTTGATTGATTTGTATCTTCGTATTCAAAAAAATTACGATCTGAACTATTCATATTTATTACTACCTATTGATTTTCTGCGTTTATTTTCAAGCTGTTCAATTAAGAACAAATGATAACTTCAGGAAAGCAAATTGACAATTATTATGAGTGTATTCTATCTGCAAAAGTACAGGCAGGGCATATAATATGCCCTGCCTGCACCTCTCACTCTAGACAGCCCTTATACAACGACTGGTTCTAGAAACCTCAAAGTTGCTAATCTAGCTTAAATGCGATCGCGGCGTTCATCAACCGAGATTCCACCAGTATTAATATCTAATTCTTCACGACGCAAGGTTTCGTTAGCTTCAACAGTCTCGCTTTCTACTTCTTTTCTGACCTTGACTTCTTCTCTGACAAAGGCTTCTTTGTGAATGTCAGCAGTTTCTTCATAGATTTCCATGTGAGCAACTTCGCCTTCACGGAAAGTCGCTTCCCCTGGATTTACCGCCACTCCCGCATTTGTTGGAGTAACTCGCTCAATTACAACGCGCTCTTTTTCAATCGGTACAGATACTTGTGCTGTCTCAGTCTCAATATGCTTGCCTACGGTGACATCACCTGTTTTGACACGCTTTTTGTTAGCGATTAGTCTTTCTTGATACAGTTTAAGCGTTTGGTTGTTAGTATCTTTAACGTTATACAAGTCAGGCTCATTTTGATAGTTGTAGGTGTCGCGGTTATAAGTAGGTCTCGTACTAGCACCAGTCATACTAGCTGTAGAAGCAACATCTAAGGGAGCAGAGGATTCTAGAGGCATGGAAGCATCTACAGGTACCGCCGTGTCTGTTACTGAGCTTGTAGAAGCTCCAACGGCGGGGGTACGGTATACGTCTCTAACGCGCTCCTCGTAGTCGTAATCTAATGCTAGGCGATCGCTAAATTCTGGTAGGTTTTCCGCTTGCTCTCTAGTCATGCCAATTGCATAAACGCGATCGCTATTTTGATCGATTTGAGAGCGTCCTACTGGTAGTAAAACTTGTTTGCCAAAAATCCAAAAACCTAAGTCTACTACTAAGTAGCGAAACTGTCCGTCTTCATCTACCAATATGTCGTGAATAGTACCGATTTTTTCGTCTGCTTGTGTATAAACTCCCATACCTTTGAGATCGGAGTCGCCTAAGGTATCGCGATAATCTGGATCGTAATCTTGAATTTTTAGTAATGCCATAATCTAAATCCTCAGTTTTTTCGTCTCTATACTTCAATAATTTATTAAGGTGTTATCTTTTTTCCATCTTCCTAATGAATGACTTATCTTTAGATGATTAACTACAAAAGATAGATATTCACTATGTAATAAAAATTAATAATCCAGTTTGAATCTTGTTATTCAACAGTTTTTAGGTATTTTGCAAAACAATTCATTTCAATTGCTAGGCGATCGCCATAAGTTTAAAACCTCTAATTTAGCCTCCTAGAGAACTAAATTAGAGGTTATGACAAAAACATCTTAACTAAGCTTGAGTATCAATATCTAGACGACCTTTAGTATCAATATCTAGCTCCTCTCGACGCAAGGTTTCTTGAGCTTTAACTGTATCAACCTCTACTTCTTTTTTAATTGTTACTTCTTCGCGGACAAAAGCCTCTTTATGAACGTCAGCAGTTTCTTCATAAACTTTCATCCTAACGATTTCTCCCTCTTGAAAACTTACATTTTCAATGGAGGCTGCATTTCTATTTGTAGGAGTGGTACGTTCAATTACAATCCGGTCTTTTTCTAAAGGTAGAGAAACTTTAGCAGTTTCAGTTTCAACGTGCTTCCCTAAGACTACTTCTCCTGTTTGCTGACGCTTTTTATTAGTAACTAACCTTTCTTCGTACAACGTAAGAGTTTGATGATTGTCAGGATCTAAATTATATAAAGATGGCTCTTGTTGGTAGTCGTAAGTAGGACGACGCTCTGGAGGATCGCTTGCTTCTACAGGTTGAGAACTTGGATAATTTGGCGCTAATTTTACTGTAGGTTCTTCTAGCGCCTTCATAACTGGAGGATGATAAACTTGTTTTACCTGTTCCTCATATTTGCGATCGGGAGTTTTACTTTCGTGATATTCGGGTAAGTCTTCTATTTGCTTTTTATTGCTAATCCCGATCGCATTTATCCGTTTGGCTTTAGCATCAATATGACATTTACCAACAGGTAATAAAACTTTTTTACCAAAAATCCAAAATCCTGTATCAATTACAAAATAACGAAAGCGACCTTGTTCGTCAACTAAAGCGTTTTCTATACTGCCAATTTTATCATCCGACTTTCCGGCATAGACATCAAGCCCTTTAATGTCTTCCCCGTCAAATAATTCTTCTTGATAATTGGGATAAAATTCATCTAACTTGTAAAGTGTCATACAGAATAATACAGGGTTTTGAAAATATTAATAGTTTGATTAGTTTAAGTAAAATATTTCACTTAAACTAATTTTTGTCAAAAAAGCTAGTAACTAACAGCCCTTAAATGTTCTCATTTATAATTGCTGCATCTGAAGTCATCTTTGGATTTCCTTCAGTATTGATATCTAATTCTTCGCGACGGATTGTTTCTTGAGCTTCTACAGTATCACGTTCGACAATTTTTGATACTGTAACTTCTTCGCGGACAAATGTTTCTTTATGAAACTCTGGTTTTTCTTCGTATAGTTCAATGCGAGCTACTTCACCAGATTGAAAATCAATCTCGCTAGGAGAAACTATTTGACCTATATTAGAAGGAGTCGATCTTTCAATCACTACTCTTTCTTTGGTAATCGGTACGGCAACGGTTGCGGTTTCAGTTTCAATATGCTTACTAACTGCTACTTCGCCAGTTTTAACGCGGTTTTTGTTCGCAACTAATCTTTCTTCATATAGCTTGAAAGTATGATGATTTTGTTCGCTTAAGTCGTATAAAGCAGGTTCTTGTTGATAATTATAAGTGCTGCGATCGATAGTCTGAGGCGAAGATTGCTGGCGATATACACCGCGAACTTGCTCCTCGTAATCGTAATCGACTACAATTCGGTCATTGTATTCTGGTAAACGCTCTACTTGTTCTTTGCTCAAACCATCTACATAAACTCTCTGGGCGTTATAATCAATGCGCGAAAGTCCTATAGGTAGTAATATTTGCTTGCTTGAATTTGCTATGCCCGAATCAATAACCAAATACCGAAATCGACCTTCATTGTCTACTAAAACATCTGCTACCTTACCGATATGATTACCACTTTCGGTATAGAGATCCATTGATTTAACATCTTCGCCATTAAATGTTTGACGGTATTGTGGGTCGAAATCTTCGAGCTTGTAAAGGGGCATAGTTTTATCTAATACAAAATATTACCTACTTAAGTAGATTAAGAATATATATAACTAATTTCATCCTTCTGATGGCTGAACTAACTCGCTCTTGAGGCTGAATAGAAGCTATAACCCGAAAATAAAAATTATGCTGTTATGTAGGTATTTTAACAAATGAAAATATCTAAGCAAAATTGGTTGTCTTTGTTGGAAAAAAACAAAGTAATTGCTGTTATTCGCTCAAAACGAAAAGATTTAGCGCTGCAAATGGCTTTTGCTGTAGCTAGTGGGGGAATAAAATTAATTGAAATAACCTGGAATAGCGATCGCCCATCCGAAACAATTTCCCAATTGCGTAACGAATTGCCAGGTTGTACGATTGGTGCGGGAACGCTTTTGAATTTAGAGCAACAGAGAAAAGCGATCGCATCGGGAGCGCAATTTTTATTTACACCCCATACTGATACAGCAATGATTGCAGCATCGGGAGATATACCAGTTATACCGGGGGCGCTTTCACCCACAGAAATTGTCACCGCTTGGAATGCTGGCGCAAGTTGTGTAAAAGTGTTTCCAGTGCAAGCAGTGGGGGGAGCAAGTTATATTAAAAGCCTGCAAGCACCCCTTGGAAACATACCGCTAATTCCTACGGGAGGAGTGACGGTAGATAATGCTAAAGAGTTTTTAAGTGCTGGTGCGATCGCAATTGGACTATCGAGCGAGTTATTTCCCCAGGAATTAGTAGCTGTGGGAGATTGGGAGAAAGTCGCCCATCGCTGTCAAACTTTGCTGCAACAGCTATAAAACATCATTTTTGCCGCCGAGACTAAATCAGACCGATTCATGAGTTATTACAGCACCGTACAGAACACATTTAAGCCTAACTACCTTACTAAGTTACAAGCCAAGATTTTAGCTTGTCCCTATTTAGCCGTTAATAATCTTAACCGCGACTTTGTAGCGACAAAGGGATTTTCGGTTGTGTTTCAAAGATCGCATATTAGCGAAGTTGAGCGTTGCTTTCCATTTTTTAAAAACTATCTCAGCGTTGCTTTGCAAGAAGACTGTAACGCCTTTTATCTCAATCCCTTGGTTTTAAATCAAGGTTCGCGCGTCGATCCGCATATAGATCGTAGTTTGCGATCGTATTGTAAAACAATCGAACCCCCAGCAATGGTAAGTGTATTGTACGTGCAAGTTCCAGCAGAGATAGAAGGTGGCGAATTAGTATTGCGTCACGGTAAAAAGCAAGTTGGCTATATAAAACCGCAATACAATACTTTGGTACTTTTTCAAGGAGATTTGACGCACTCCGTAAATGAAGTTAAAAGCGCAGTTTCCAATCGTTTAAGTTTGGTTTGCGAACAGTACAATCTTGTAGAGCGAGAACTTGAGCAGATTCCTGAATTTACTATTGAGTCAAGAAAATTGAAATAATTCACCGACTTTTAAATCTAAATCGTTATTTTTCAGGTGCGATCGCCAAAAACGAAACAGAGAGGATAAATTAAATTTAGTAATATCCTAATTCTCCCCCCTTTTTAAGGGGGGTTGGCGGAATCGATGCCAAACCTCAACACCAATGACTTTCATCTACCATACAATCGTGCCTTAGTTTCTAGAGCCAAAGAACTGCGGAAAAATATGACAAGCGCAGAAAAGAAGCTTTGGTATAGATATTTAAGAACTTTCAATTTTAAAGTTTTCCGCCAACGACCGATTGATTGTTTTGTTATTGATTTTTATTGCCCAACCCTCAAGCTAGTTATTGAAGTTGATGGCGAAAGCCATTATACAAAGGAAGGCAACGATTATAACGAAGAAAGAACTCGACGACTAGAAAGTTACGGGTTGACAGTTGTCCGATATACGAATCAGCAGGTTTTGGGCGATTTTGAGAGTGTTTGTGATGAGATTGGACGGTCGATCCCCCCCAGCCCCCCTTAAAAAAGGGGGGAGAATTGCAAGGTCTTTGATTTGAACTATACAAGTGCGATCGCACCTATTGTTGCTTCAACTAAAAACCGATAGCATCAAACATAGTAGAACCAATCAGGAGAAAGACCCTTGCTAGACGAACAAGCCAAAAAAACCATGCTGCGGAAAATTCCTCACGGGCTTTATATCTGCGGTGTCAAAGATGGGGATGAAGTTAATGGCTTTACTGCAAGCTGGGTAATGCAAGCTTCTTTTAAGCCGCCTTTAGTTGTCAATTGCGTTAAACAAGATTCCAAATCCCACGCGATGATCAAAAGTAGTGGCGTGTTTGCTATTAGCTTCTTGGATGCGGAACAAAAAGATATTGCTCAGAAATTTTTTCAACCCCAACGCCGAGTAGAAAATAAATTTGATGATGTGGAATTTTATCTTGGCGAAACAGGCTGCCCGATTATTACAGATTCATTGGGTTACGTTGAGTGTCAAGTCGTGGGTGCAGTAGAACAAGGCGATCATACTGTTTATGTGGGTGAAGTAATTGCGTCAGGGATTCACCGCGAAGGCGAATCGTTAAGGCTAGAAACTACAGGCTGGCAATACGGCGGTTAACTAAGAGTTTTTCGTTAACTGATATGGATTTAGGGGGCTTTCCTGGATTCGCGCAACAATTACAATAGACCTCTAGCTTAAGTCTAAAAAGTTTTTTCTTTAGTCGGCTTGAGCCGACTTTAACTATAAGAGCGGGGTTTCAACCCTAGGCGGGCTAGGGG
>JAPJOW010000236.1 GCA_030826005.1 Aliterella sp. RAGGC_92 | reverse complement strand
GTACCACCAGAAGCAGGACGGTAGTTTTCACCGAAAAAGGCAGGAGTTTCGAGGGTAATGTTTCCGCCGTTGCCATCAGTAGCAAAAGCGAGGATATCGCTGTCATCAAAAGCAAGGATAGAGTCAGCATTCAGAGTAATTTTACCGCCGTCGTCTGCACCAGAAACAACACTACTTCTAATGTCAGAGTCGCCAACCAAGCGGATATTTCCAGCCGTAATCGCGATCGCACCTCCACTAGAACGGCTAGTGCTAGTGCTAATTGTGCCATCATCAGCTTGTAAAGTTTCGCGGGCTGTAATGTCTATATTGCCAGATGCTCCTTCTCCTGTGCTACGGCTAGATATGACTGCCCCACCCTGCACCAGCAAGCGCCCTGTATCAATCTTTAAATCTCCTGCATTCCCAAGCCCTTGACTTTCAACCAACAAGCCACTAGCAAGTTGACCATCGGCGGAAGTACCAATCAACTCAATCGATTCATGAGCCTTAATCTGTAGATTACCGCCCTTGCCTGCACCAGAAGTAGCAAGTGATACCTGCGCCCCACTCTGCAACAGCAATTGCCCCGTGACAATCGTTACATTCCCTGCATCTCCGCTTCCTAAACTCGTAGCAAACAAACCACTAACAAACTTACTTTTGGCTGATTCTCCAGCCATCTCAACCGAGTCATAAGCATTGATTTGCAGATTGCCACCCTTACCTTGCCCGAAAGTAGCGACTGATACCTGCGCCCCCTCTTGCACCAGCAAGCGACCCGTGTCAATAGTTAAGTTTCCTGCATCCCCTCGCCCTTCACTCTGTGCAGACAAGCTACTAACGAACTGACCATTGGCGGAAGTACCAATCAACTCGACCGAGTCATGAGCCTTAATTTGCAAGTTGCCGCCCTTGCCTTCACCCCCAGTACTGGCTGATACTTGCGTCCCATCACGCACCAGCAATCGCCCCGTGTCAATAGTTAAGTTTCCTGCATCCCCTCGCCCTTCACTCTGTGCAGACAAGCTACTAACGAACTGACCATTGGCGGAAGTACCAATCAACTCGACCGAGTCATGAGCCTTAATTTGCAAGTTGCCGCCCTTACCTTGTCCGAAAGTAGCGACTGATACTTGTGCCCCATCACGTACCAGCAATTGCCCCGTGTCAATTGTCACGTCCCCTGCATCCCCATTTCCTAAACTCTGTGCAAACAAGCCACTAACAAACTCACTATTAGCAGAGATACCAACCATCTCGACCAAGTCATGAGCCTTAATTTGCAAGTTGCCGCCCTTACCTTCACCTTCAGTAATGGCTGATACCTGCGCCCCATCGCTCACCAACAAGCGGCTGGTGTCAATTGTTAAGTTTCCTCCAGTTCCCGTTCCTGTGGAAGCTACATTAGCCGTCAAAAACGACTCCTCACCCAGAACAACCTCTGTTGTGCGTATCAGTACCTCGCCACCATTCTCTGCCCCCAGAGTGTCAGCCAAAATATTGGAGCTTTGGCTCATCTCTAACCGCGCACCTCGAATCTGTACGTCACCACCGCCCTCGCCACTGGCATCCACAAACGCCTCATTTGATAGCGAAATATTGCCAAAATCATTAGTCGCGTCATACCCTAGTACAAAGCCTTTTTCATTAGGGGTCAAACTTACTTGACCCACCCCAGCGACACTACCAAGTTCAATTCTTCCCTCGGCTGCTGTTAGTTTCCCCCCCTCTATCAGCACATCCCCACCAATCAATCCTAGGGTGCGACCCGGTTGCACCTGTAGTCCTAGGGAATCACCAACTGAACTAGGCTGACCTGTGGAGCTTTGAGCTTGCGAACGATTGATAATTGGTTGAGCAGCAATAGTATTAAACAAAATAGCTGATGGACTAACAGTAAGTAAATTACTCGCCTCTGGTTGCGTGGCGCTAAATAATCCTGTATCGCCTAGTTTCACAGCATCCGCCGTCGTAGCGATAAATGACCCTTGCACATCCAAACTTGCCCCAGAGCCGAACACAATGCCCCTAGGATTAATTAAAAACAAATTGGCATTGCCTAACCCTAACACTCCCAGCCGTCCCAATATTTCCGAACTATTAGCCCCGGTAACGCGCGAGAAAATGTTTTCAATCCCTGCGGGATTTGTGAAGTAAGCACCTCGCCCTGCACCGATATTGAATTGTTCAAAACTATGAAAGAGATTAGCACCGCGAGTTGCTCCACCATCAATGCGATCGCTCTCGATGCCCCCAATGACATCGGGTGTAACTACAGAATTTTCAGCCCCTAGCGTATTATCCGGCACGATTTGAGCCAAAACACCTCCGCTTACTGCGATACAGAATGTCCCAGTCAAAGTAATACAAGTTCCAATTTTTACCTGCCAGCACCCACTCAACCAGCTTTTCGCAATCATACAGTAATCTCTGAATATTTTTAGCAATATATCACTGGCGTTTCTTTATTAACTTTCTTATAACGCGAAAAACATTTATAAATAGTGACATCCTCGCCCTGATAAGGCAGGGTGGGGATGGGGATGCTCAAACTCACATTGTTCAAAAATGCGAGTGTCGGGGTTCGGAGATGATGAAAGTATTATTCAAGTTCAACTAAGTTAATAGGCTGCTCTGCTGGTTGATACCTTCCATGTTACTGGGGTTCATCGCTTCCTTCCCCGTTTGGTGGGACTGGTGGAACTGGTGGAACTGGTGGGACTGTTCGTCTTCTGGGTCTCCGATTGATTGTCGTCGATGGGACTGGTCTGGGTCTTCGATCGATTGTCGTCGATGGGACTGGTCTGGGTTTCCGAGGGTTTGTCGTCGATGGGGCTGGTCTGCGTCTCTGAGCAATTGTCGTCGATGAAACCTCGGAATTAGCAGTGGTGGCAGTTGTTGCCAAGTTTGCCCCAATTATTACAAAAAACATTGTAATAACAAGAGCCTTTCGTTTTAGATTTCCTCCATCTTTGCCCTCATTAAAGAACTGATTGCAAGCACATATTTTTCTGTTCAAACTGGTAAAGTCAAGCATGATTTGTAGATTAACTCCAAGTTTTCATTCACCTAAGTTATACCAGAATTGAAAGTTTCTGAGGTGACAATTTTCGCCAAAAATTATGAATTAGACGAACAGTTGGGAGAAGATGGATTTAGTAGCAGAGATAATTCGTTGATTAAAAAATATTAGAATGATGGAAACAAACTGGGGAGAGAAGCAGAAATATTGCGCTCAACCTTGCTTCCAGAACGGCTATGATTCTCTGATCAAGGCAAAACGCTTTCTTGCCCATGATATCGACAAGCTGTTTTTACTTCTAGAATGAATTATCCCCACCCTGCCTTATCAGGGCGAGGATGGGGATGCTCAAACTCAAATTGTTCAAAAATGTGAGTGTCGGGGTTCGGAAATAATGAAAGTATTATTCAAGTTCAACTAAGTTAATAGGCTGCTCTGCTGGTTAACACCTTCTGTGTTGCTAATGTTTATTACCTCCTTGTCTTGGTTGGTGGGACTGGTTGGTCTGGTTGGTCTGGTTGGTCTGGTTGGGTTGGTCTGCGTCTCTCAGCAATTGTCGTCGATGAAGTATCTGGATTAGCAATAGCAGTAGTGGCGGCTGTTGCTAAGTTTGCTCCAATTATTACAAAAAACATTGTAATAACGATAGCCTTTCGCTTTATATTTACTCCATTTTTGCTTCCATTAAAAAACTGATTGAAAGCACATATTTTGTTGTTCAAACTGGTAAAATTACGCATGATTTGTAGACCAACTTCAAGGTTTCATCCACCTAAGTTAAGTCAGTAATTTGAAATCATCCGTAGGTAAAAGTGGCTTAATTAATAAGTTATCTGTTTAAAAAAGTGGCTTAATTAATAACTTGTGTATCTGAAGTGCAGTTGAGTCTATAAAAAGTGGGTTTTAGTTAATAATTTATGCAATCAAGGTGTGAAAAAGTGTCAAAAAGTGGGGCTAAATCAACACCAAAATTTTAGGAAATAGGAAAGCTGGAATTAGAAAGCTTTGCCAGTCCTTGGTTTCACCCTGAAGGGTACTTATTAAAAAACAAATATAAAAATCAGATGCAGAAGTTGTTACAATATCAACTAAATAGGTAAAAGCCAGTTTCTCAAGGTGTCATGAGAAAATGTATTTGGGTTTGAAGCCCACACGCTCACTGTATTTTGCTCTGTCAAATTAGCTTCCAAGCCTTGATGTCTTGTTTACAGAATTATCAATTAAAGCCATGAACTATAAACCAGCACTTACTTGGGAAGAAGTCAAAACACTGGTCAATGAAATTAGCAAAAAAGTTGAGGGAGACTATCTAAAGGATATTCAAATGAAGATATTAAAGGCAGCATACGAGGGAATAAAATACTCTAAAATTGAAAAACATTCAGACACTGAAGCGGAACAAGTGAACGCTGAAGATAATTTTTATACAGAAGACCACTGCAAAAAAGTTGGTAAGGGAATATGGGATATGCTTTCTAAGGAGTTAGGCGAAAAGGTAAGCAAGACAAATTTTGTGCAACCCCTAGGGCGCTACAAAGAAAAGCAAGATCGGGAGAAACAAGCTTTTCTGCCGGAGGCTACGCCAACGTCGGTCGAAGAAGCTAAAAAACTAGAACCCTTAGAGGTACGACGAGCGCCGCTAGATCCTCACTTTTATATTGAGCGTAGCGATGTTGAATCTTCGTGTCGCGAGAGAATTAGAGAACCTGGAGCGCTAATTCGTATTACATCTACCCAGGGCATGGGCAAAACATCGCTGTTGGGGCAATTGCTTGAATATGCGAAACAGCAAGATTATGAAGCAGTTAAATTAGATTTGAACCTTGCCGATCGCAATACTTTAACTGACTCAAACACCTTTTTGTACTGGTTCTGCGTTCAAGTTTCTAACGATCTAGCTGATGCTTTTGCTGGTTTAGAACTTCAATCCAAAATGGAGGAATGCTGGCAAAATACCACTACACCGAAGGAGAACTGTAATAGGTACATTAAATATTTACTATCAAATAGCGAACGTCCTGTAGTTATAGGTATAGATAATAGTGACCTTTTATTCAAATCTTCTGCTATTTACGAGGAATTTTTCCCGCTCCTGCGATTTTGGCATGATAGTAGTAAACAAAGAGACAGAGTTGGTAATACTTGGAGAAAACTGCGAGTAATTTTGGTTTGTTCCACTCAAGACTATCCAAAGTTGCCTATCAATCATTCCCCGTTCAATGTAGGAGTGTCAGTTAAGTTACCAGACTTTGACCTTTCTGAGGTAAAAACTTTTGCCAAGCATTATGAATTAGACGAACAGTTGGGAGAAGATGGATTGCGTCAGTTGATGGATTTGGTAGGAGGACACCCAGAACTCATAAATCAGGCTTTAATTAGTCTCAATCATCAACAAACAACTCTAGAACAACTTGTAACCCTCGCGCCGACAGAAGAAGGGATTTACGGAAATCATCTACGAAAGCTGCTATCGATTTTACAAGATAATCCTCAGTTAAAGTCGGCCTATAGAGAAGTGCTAACGGCAAATGAACCTGTAAGACTAAATAGTGAAGTCGGCTTCAAACTAGCCAGTGTAGGGTTAGTAAAATACTCTGGTCATGATTATAGTTCGCGTTACAATTTACATCGTCAGTACTTTTCTGTGCGTTTGGAGTAAGTTATGGATCGATACTATTACTCTGGAGGTATACCAGAAGACAACAGCACCTATGTGGAGCGAAAAGCTGATAACGAATTATATGAAGGACTGAAAGCTGGTAAATTTTGTTATGTGCTGAACTCTAGTCAAAGTGGAAAGAGCAGCTTGCGTATACGAACTATAAGCCGTCTACGAGAGGATGGCATAGAGTGTGCATCTATCGATCTTAGTAGTTATGCTAAAAACATCTCGGAAGATGAATGGTATAAGAGTTTAGCTGAAACACTTATTGATTATTTTTTTGACCGAGATGTGAAATTTGACGAGTGGTGGAAACAAAATCAGTCTTACTCAGGTGGGAGGCGATTTCATAAGTTTCTTGAGGAGATACTACTTACCCAAATTAACGAAAATATTGTTATTTTTATTGATGAAATTGGTAGTATTTTAAGTCTCGATTTGGTTGAGACTGATGATTTTTTTGTCTTTATTCGTTATTGTCACGAACGCCGGAATGACGATCGCAAATATAAACGTCTTACCTTTTGTTTATTAGGAATCGCTTCCCCAAGCGATTTAATCCAAGATAAAAATATCACTGCGTTTAATATTGGCAAAGGTATCTTTTTAAAGCCATTCCAATTGACTGATGAGATTGAACCCTTAATAAAGGGTTTGCGGGAGATATATTCTGACCCAGAGGGGGTATTTAAGCAAATTTTGGATTGGACAGGAGGACAACCATTTCTGACACAAAAACTGTGCGATTTGATGGTGAAAGAGTCTCAAACAGAAAATCCACGTACAGTTGAACAAGTCGTGCGCGATCGCATTATTGAAAATTGGGATTTCCCTGAACAAGACGAGCCGCAACATCTACGAACTATTAGAGATAGAATTACACATAAAAACGCATCTGCTCTGCTAGGCTTGTGTCAGCAAATTTGGGAGACAAAAAACTGTGAAATAATAGCAGATAATACTCCAGAGCAATATCAATT
>JAPJOW010000007.1:27651-35894 GCA_030826005.1 Aliterella sp. RAGGC_92 | reverse complement strand
AGCAGTCGTAATAAAAGTGCGGCGGGTTAGTTTTTTCATGATGTCAATTTTAGAGGAAATTTTAAAACAATTGTTAATTACGGGGCTTGGGACTTCGCCTAAAATATTAGTAGTTCCCACTCACTAATTAGTCTTCTAGGAAAAAGCAGTATGGATGCAGAGAAAACTAACCCAATCTTAGAAGATAAAAATGATGCAACACCTGATATTGGGGGTGGTTTACCAATCATTGAGTATTGGGCAAAGCATACGCTGTCACCTGAAGGCGCAAAACTTTGGCAAACTTTGTTACATAAAAGTGCTTGTTTATCTTGTGCGTGGGGTACAGGGGGACAAAAAGGCGGCTTTACTAACGAAAACGGCGAAAAACTCCAGCGCTGTATGAAAAGCGTTGAGGCAATCTCCGCAGAAATTAAACCTGCTGTTCCTGCTTCGGTATTTACAGATAATACTATTGAGGAGTTGCAAAAGCTGACTTCCCACGAAGCCGATAGGCTAGGAAGACTTAGCTTTCCGATGATTTTACGGGAAGGACAAGCGCATTACGATCGCATTTCTTGGCAAGAAATCTACAATATCGCTACCGATGCGTTTCAAAAGCAGCCAGAACGAGTCGCCTCTTATAGTTCGGGACGATCTTCAAATGAAGCGGCTTACTTGCTGCAATTAATGATGCGGGTGTTGGGTTCTAATAATTTGGCAGATTGTTCGGATTTATGCCAAGCACCGTCAACAACAGCACTCAAACAGATGTTTGGTTCTGGTACTTCGATGGTAAGCCTAGAAAGCTTGGAAAAGTCGGACTGTGTAGTATTAACGGGTTCTAACCCCGCTTATAACAATCCGCGATTGATGAACGAACTAATTAAATTGCGCGATCGCGGTGGTAAGGTAATTGTCATTAATCCCATTGTGGAAATTGGGTTAGTTAAGTTTGGTTCTCCTGCTTTTCCGCTAAAGTCTTTGGTAGTAGGGTCAGATATTGCCAATCTTTACTTACAACCGCTTCCTGGTAGCGATGTTGCTTTATTTGTAGGCATCCAAAAATATATTATCGAGCAAGGTTTAGTTAAAACTGACTATTTGCAAGCTCATACCGAAGGCTGGGAAACAGTAATTGAAAGCGCCACTTCTACCAGTTGGGAAACAATTACGAATACTTGCGGTGTGGCAAAAAGCGAGATAGAAGCCGCAGCTAAAATAATTACAAGTTCTCAAGCTGTGGTTTTTGGTTGGGCAATGGGGGTAACTCAGCAAGCAAATGGTGTAGATAATGTTTATAGTATTGCCAACACTGCTTTAATTACAGGCAATGCAGGCAAAGAGGGCGCGGGGACAATGCCTATACGCGGACATTCTAACGTCCAGGGCTTCGGATCGATGGGTGTTACAATTCACCTGAAAAAAGAAATTAAAACTGCTTTAGAAAAACTTTTGGGGCGGAGTCTTGAATTAAATTCAGGATACAATACGCGCAGTCTGATTGAAGCGGCAGACGAGGGAAAAGTAGATACTTTAATTTGTTTGGGTGGAAATTTATTTGCAGCTAACCCCGACTCTACCCAAGCAAAACGAGCTTTATCTAAAATTGACACAGTTATCTATCTTGCCACTAAGCCAAATCTCGGACACTTTCACGGGTTGGGGAAGAAAAACACGATAATTATTCCGGTGTTTGCTCGATTTGAAAATCCCCACAAAACAACTAGCGAGTCTGGTAATAATTTTGTCCGGTTAAGCGATGAAGGAACAACTCACCTAAAAAACGCAGATTTAATTTCGGAAGTGGAATTTTTAACCCAACTCGCCCATCGCCTGCATGGCGTTTCGCCGATAAACTGGCTAAAGCTGCAAGATCCGCAATACATTCGTCAACTAATTGCTCAAACAATTCCCGGTTACGAAAAAATGGCTCAAATTGATGCCACAGGGGAAGAATTTACAATTTCCGGGCGAATTTTTACCGAACCAAAGTTTTCTACTCCTTCGGGAAAAGCATCTATGTTTGTAAGTCCTTTACCGGATCTTACATTGCCAACACCGCAAGATTTTGGCGTTGCTGAATCTGTGCCAAATGTAGTTTTAGCTTTGATTACCGGGCGTAGTTATTCTCAACACAATACAGTTGTTTATAAGCTTGATGACAAGTATCGAGGAATACCCCACCGCAATTGTATTTTAATGAACCACAAAGACGCAGAGAAGGCAAGCTTAAGCGATCGCACTCTTGTTACAGTCCAAGCCGATGCAGGCAAGTTAGAAAATGTAGAAGTGATTTACGGTAGCGTTAGGCAAGGTGCGGCATTGATGTTTTACCCCGAAGCTAATGCTATTTTTAAAGCCAGAATTGATAAGCGATCGGGTACGCCAGCTTTTAAACGAGTGGGCGCGATCGTTTACGCGCCCACTACTTGACTAATTTCTGCTAATTTTTGGGCAACTTCACCGCTAATTAGTAATTCTTCGGCTTTAGCTATACCCGATCGCATATCGGAGCAAATACCGCTACGCCAAAGATAAAAACCGCCATTCCACAACGCCGTATCCATTAACTCTGAGGGTTTGCCTTGCAATACTGTTTGCATTGCTGCAACTAATTCTGGCGTGGAAGTTAAAGGTACATTTTTGCTACTAAAACCGTAGTCACGGGCGGAGAGGTGCAAGTGTTCGACTAAAGCATTATCCTTAAATATGCCAATAATTGCCGTGCGATCGCGCGGTAAGTCACAACTACCTTCTAACCCTTTAACGGTTGTAAAACTGCTCGTTCCCCTCAGAGTCAAAGCGCCTTGAAACATTCCTTCGGTGGGCGGGTGTACGAATCCAGCAATAATATGAGCATCCCCAGCGTAAGGACACCAGACTAATTCCATTGTGGCAAAGGGCGGACGTTTGCCGATTTGATCGCGGTAATCAAAGATGACTCGTGCTTGACTAAAGTGTTGCGGTAAGTAGACAAATCCTAATCTTGTTGTCTCAAATACTTGTTGAGTTTGCGCCAATGATAGTTTGCTAAAATCAACTCCCAAACCTTGCCAAATCTCAATTAATGGTAGTCCGTACTTAGTTGGAGAGCGATCGCTTCCGTGCATAATTACAGGCTGGTTTGCTGCTAATAATATTAAAGCTGTAATCGGGCTAATAGGTGCAGTACGCGATCGCCCATCATAAGGTATACCCAAAACAATTGGCGATCGCGCAAAATTAGTTGGTTGTAGTTTTGCTCCTAACTCCGCGTAAGCATCAAGCATTCCAGCTAATTCTTCTCCCGTCGGGCGCTTAATTCGGTGAGCAATTAAAAATGCCCCGATTTGGGCGGGGGTTGCTTCTGCTAGTAACATCATTTTTGTTGCCGTCATTGATTCGGCGCGAGTCAAATCCTCGCCTGTATGAGTTCCACTACCTACTTTTTTTAATAACTCTCTAAATGCCGTACTCATATCTATATATAATTGCTTAAGCGCTAGTTTCTATGGTTTCCGGCACGGGGATAGAAGCTTGTACCAAGTCCCAAAAGCGACGAATTGGGGGAATTTTTAACCGATCTTGAGTCGTTACCATCACAACTCGGCGCGTCAAATCGGAAGTTTCATTACCAAGCGATCGCACCGCAAGCGTTGGATCGTTGCGGGCTTCTACTAGCGCTGATTGCGGCAGCAAAGCCACCATGTCCCCTTGACGCACTACCCCTCGGAAAGCATCAAGAGTATTTACCTCTAAAACTGCCTGGAGTGTCGCCCCCAAGCGTTCAAAGCGATCTTGTACCAAACGCTGCATCCCATAACCATCTTTAAATACTACTTGCGGGTAACAAGTTAGTTGCTCCCAAGGTATCCATTCATAAGCTGTAAGCGGGTGATTTGCACCCATTAACACCTCAATAGGTTCATCGTATAGCACTTGTACTACCATCTCAGAACTAGCGGTTAAAAAACGATTATTCATGACGATCGCCAAGTCTACCATGCCATCTTTAAGCACTTTGAGGGCGCGATCGCTCCCCAAAGAAGTTACGCGCAACTGTACGTCTGGATAGTCGCGGCAAAACTGTTGCAATACTGGCGGCAAAAAGTGCGAACAAATAGAATGAATTGCCGCAATACATAATTCTGGCTGTTTTCCGGCTACTAAATCGGCTAATTCTTCTGTTGCACTGCGCCACTCCTGGCAAATTTTGCGGACGCGAGGTAAAAAGCGTTCGCCACCTAAAGTTAAAGTAGTAGCAGAGTTGCGATGAAACAAAGCCAAGCCTAAATCCGCCTCTAGTGCTTGAATTTGACGACTAATCGTTGATTGAGTCACCCCACATTTTCGCGCTGCTTGCTGAAAACTACCCGTCTCCGCGATCGCCAAAAAAGCCTGCAACTGTTCTAGCCGCATTTTGTTTGTAGCCTGAATTACATTTGTCTCCCCGATCTAAATTACCCGATCTATCGCTAAGTTTTGGTAGAAATTGTTACAAGTATCTAGTAACTTATGTTTGTTGCCATTCTTTCAAAGCAAATTCTATTCCTTGTTTGAGTTCTGGGGTAATGCCAGAATCGTTATACAGTTGCTGTAAGTGCTGGTATGCTGGGGCTAATTGTTGCAAAGAAGCGATCGCGTGTAATCTTACTGCTGTATCGGGGATTGCGAGTAAATTTATTAAAGGATCTATAGCTTTAGTTTCACCCAATCTTCCCAGCGATAAAGCGATCGCACTTTTGACACTGTTTGATAAATGCAAAGCTTCGATCAAAATATCCGAGGCAATTCCTTTCAATTTTTCTACTTGTCCTAAAACTTTGACAATTTCTTGCTGCAAAACTGGGGAAAAATGCTCGTTTAAGCAAGAGTGCAGATATTGCAAGCTGATAGGCGTTTCTATTCTACCCAAAGCACGGACGCATTCTAATTGCAAGTTTAGCGGTGTGTGCGGAGAATTTAATACCTTATTTATCCCATCGGCGGCTTCTTCGCTTCCCAATCTACCCAAAGCCGCCGCCGCCGTACAGCAAACATCTATATTAAAGTCATACAACCTAGGGATTAATTTATTAACTAAATCTAATTCTTCCCCTACGTCGGCGCGAAAACCCAAACCTGTAACCGCTTCTTTTCTTACAGAAGGGGCAATATCGTCTAAAGCTGCAATTAAAATTGGGGGAATTTCTGGGTGATGAAAACTCCCCAAAGCTTCAATAGCCGTCGATCTAATCTTGGGATCGGGATCTTTGACTACAGTTAATAATGGTGTAATTATTTGCGATCGCCGGATGTAAGCCAGAGATTGTACAGCTAATAGTCTTGTATCTTCCTCTACCAATAATTCGCTAAGTGCTGCTACGGCGGGGTTGCCAATTTGTCCCAAAGCACTAGCGGCTATTGATGTTAATTCGTCATTTTCGGCAGATTTAAGTAAATTCACTAAAGTTGCGATCGCACTTGACTGGTTAAATTCTCCTAAAATCCTAGCTGCGTACCAGCGTAATTCCTCATCTTCATCGGTTTGGATAATTTCTATAATTGGCGCAATTAGGCGCTCAATTTCTACTTTCAAGCGGGGATATACTTTCGCCACATCCCAACGTTGCTGAAAGTCGCCTTCAAGCAAAACTTCTAAAGCTAAATCTATTACTTGACTTATTTCTGGTTCAATATCTACCAATGCCAATTGTTGCAAGCATTGAATAACCTCTGTCCAGTTGCCTGTTTTTTGTGCCGCCTGTGCCTGCTGTAAAAGTTGAGTTTTGCTATCAGATAGCATCAAATTAGCCCCTACACAGAGTTTTGGCTATAATTATAAGTCTTTCTTTTGATTGAAAAGAGATATTTTGCAGTTTAATAACTCTAACTTTAATACTAATTTAAGGCGTGAATGTTAACTAATAGACAGTTTCCTCAAAATAACCAGTTAAAATAGTAGTAGTACAGATAAGAAACTTTTATTGCTGTACTCTGTTGAGTTAATAGGTTTACAAATTTTTTATGGACTCTAGTAGTACACCGTCTGCCAATCCTCCCCGATCTTCTCATAGGTTGGCAGACATTCTGGGAACAGCGATCGCTTTACTGACTCTGACTATGCCCCTTTGGGTGATTGCTCATTACTCCTCAAATAGCATTAGCTCTGTTGTAACTCCGATTTCCTATCCGCTACAAAGTCCCCCATAAAGACGCTAATGTAAAGCAATGCTCAAGCTCAAAGATTGTTCTAATTCGGCAGCTACGGCGGTAATTAAGTCAATTGCCTCTTGGTCGATTGTTTGAGCTTGGCGCAAGAAAAAGACTAGCACCGCTACAACGCAGTTATTTTCTTTAATTGGAATCCCAAAGCCTGCTTTAACACCGCAAGCCGCCGCAATCTGGTTGCGTAAAAAATACACTTCAGACTTAGCCGAAACATCCCTAATCCATTCGGGTTGTCCTTTTACCCACACTCTACCGGGTAAGCCTTGATTGGGGGGAATAATAAAATCTTCGCTACAAAGGCGAAATTTCTCAATTGCCTCGTTATCCAGGCGGCTGTACCACCGGGGGCTAAGTTCTAAAACTCCGTCAGAAGAAGGTATCCAAGCCTCGCCATAATCCCAGCCACCAGTTTTGCAAATAAGAGCGATCGCCGCGTACAGTTGTTCGTGAAAATATGCTGATTTCATGCCGTAACCTAGACTTTTTAAGGCGATCGCAATATCTGTAATTTAGACTTTCGTTGCTTTTAGTTTATAACAGCGCCAACAGGAGAATGTATTAATAGTCAAATTCTTTACCTTGAATTTAAGATAGAACAAAATAAAGGTTCTTGGGGACTGCTAGAGCGCGATCGCTGAGTTTGAATTAAGCAAACTGGAGTAGTAAGTAAAAAACTTGTAAAACTCGCGATCGCAATAACTGGGATCATTGCCGTATCTGAAAGGACGCTGAGAATTATAGTGGTACTAATGGGGGTTTTAGTAATCGCTACATTTACCGCCGCCATCATACAAACCATCGCAATTGTAGGATGAACTTGAGGAATACCAAGAGCGATCGCTAATCCCGCCGCCGCGCCAATATAAAATAAGGGAAATATAAAACCACCCCGAAAGCCAGAATGTAAAGTACAACTAACTGCCAGCATTTTCGCTAAAGCGATCGCAATTAGGGTAACAAGCCCAAACTTAGTACCTGTTTCGACAATAGTAGAAATTTCTTTTTCTCCAAAAAATAGCGTTTGGGGAAACAAGTAAGCAATTAGTCCAATTGATAAGCCGCCCAAAGTAGCAAGTAAAATTGTGTAGTGTTCGATGAACTTGCACAAATAACCAACGCCACGAAAGACAACAACAAAAATCACCGCAACCAACGCCCCCACTATACCTAAAAGCGCACCTTGGAGTAAATTCCACAGCGTTAAAGGAGGAATAGCCGCAAAGTGATACATCCCACCAATTGTCAAGCCTGCAACGAGACGAAATACGCAAAAGCTCAAAATAGCACTCAAAACGGCAGGTACAAGCGCCTCATAATACTCTATACCGCGACGGTGAGGTATTTCTAAAGCAAATAGCGCCCCACCAAGCGGCGCGCCAAAAAATGCTCCCAAAGCTGCACTCATGCCGCAAAACGTCAAAACGCGAATTGTAGTTGCAGTAAGCTGTAACTTTTGTCCTAACCAACCGCCAATGCTGCCATTGATTTGTACCAAAGGCGCTTCAGGGCCAGCGCTACCACCAAAAGAAATAGACAACAGCGAAGCAACAATCATCGCCGGAGTTTGTTGCTGAGAAATGCGCCCTGGTTGGTGGACTTTATCGACAACAAAAGCAACTTCTCCAGGAAGCCCCATAAAATGCAGCGTCAAACCAACTAGAAAGCCGCCAATAGTAGTAGCAATCCATACATAATTAGTAACTACAATTTCGGGCGACACATAAGGCGCTAAAAACTCCGGTACTGTATGCCATACAAAATGCAAGCAAGCTTCTAAAGTGTAGTAATACATAGTTGCTACCAAGCCGCCAGCAATACCAATGGCAGCAGCACAGAGGATAATTTGTTGGTAACTAAGTTCGCTACTGCTGGATGGAGCAAAGTTACTTGATTGTTCTGAAGTAATTAAAGACATTAAATAAGCACAGAGGTAGCGAGTGTATAAAAAAATTATTTACGTTTATTAGCTTTTTTTATCCTTCACAAAGATGCGAAGTTGCCTGATTTTGGAGTAGGTGAGGACTTCAGACAACCGAGTACGCAAGAAACAAAAAAAACTAAGTTATTTTCTC
>JAPJOW010000007.1:25655-27551 GCA_030826005.1 Aliterella sp. RAGGC_92 | reverse complement strand
TCTCCTTGTCTCTCTATCCCTCACTTTTGCCCGCTAACACCGGAGGTACAAAGTGTTCTGCTGACTGCTTGGGTTTTGCGCCAAAATGTTCAATTAACAAGTCTTTCAGCACTGGTTTAAGGTCGTCGCAAGGAATTTGTTTCATTACCCGGCTGCCTAATTCTGCTTCAAAGCCAACTTTTCCACCCATCCAAATATCTACAGCTTCTACAACTTGCCCGTTTTTGCGTCCTTTTGTTCCCATTAAGCCAATATCGGCAACTTGCGGCTGTCCGCAGGAATTTGGGCAACCCGTCCAGTGAATCCGTACAGGTTGGTCTACACTAAGTTCGGCTTCTACAGCTTTAATCATTGCTAAAGCGCGATTTTTAGTTTCAATCAACGCAAATCCGCAAAACTGACTACCAGTACAAGAAACCAAGCGCCGCGACAGGTTTTCGGGGTCGAGAGAAAAACGCTCTAAAAGTGGTTCTCGTAAAAATGGTTCTAATTTAGAATCGGGAATATTGGGAATAATCAGATTTTGTTCGACAGTCAAGCGAATTTCCCCAGTACCGTAAACTTCTGCCATCCGCGCTAAATCAAACATATCTTGGGCATACAAGCGCCCGATGGGAATATGTATCCCGGCAAAGTTTAAGCCTGGTTGCTTTTGTTTGGACGCGCCGATGTGGTCGTACTTATTCCACATAAATTCGTCTTTTTCCGCCGCAGGTTCTAGAGAATAACCGAGTTGATTTTCTACTTCGGCGCGGAATTTCTCAATTCCCCATTTATCAATTAGGTACATGAGGCGCGATTTTTGCCGATTTGCTCGTAACCCATGATTTCGGTAAGTTAGTAAAATAGCTTCGCTGACAGCAACTACTTGTTCGGGACTTACCCAAGCATTAAGAGGTATAGAGGCTTCGTAACGTTTGGGTGAAAACATCCCGCCGACAATGACATTAAAGCCGATGATGTTGTTTTTATAAGCGGGGATAAAGGCAAGATCGTTGAGTTCGGCGTGGACGGAATTATCTCTGCATCCAGCGATCGCAATATTAAACTTGCGCGGTAAATTTACCATAGCGGGGTTGCCTTCACCGTTTTTTGTAATCATGTCCTGCACCATGCGGCACAATCCCCGCGTGTCGATTAGTTCATCGGGGTCAATACCCGCTAACGGAGATCCTGTAATATTGCGGACATTATCTACACCCGACTGCACCGAGGTCATGCCGTGTTGATACAACTTCTTAAAAATATCGGGTACATCTTCAATGCGAACGCCGCGCAACTGGATATTTTGCCTAGTAGTGATGTCTGCGTTACCTTCATCGCCGTACTGTTGGACAATTTCGGCTAAAACCCGCATTTGACTAGAAGTAATAATGCCATTGGCTAGACGCATCCGCAGCATAAATTTACCGGGGGTAACGGTACGGTAAAACAATCCTAGGTCGCGCAAGCGGTAATCGCGATCGGCTTCGTCCATTGCTTCCCAGCCAATGGTTGCTAAATGATCTAATTCTTGCTTAAGAGCTATACCGTCTTTTTCGGCTTTAATTTTTTCAAATTTGTTTAAAGTTGCTTTGGCTTCCCCTGCTTCAGTTAGTTGCGATTCGGATGTGCCGTTTTGGGGTGCGTCGGTATCCGCTTGGGTTTTACCTGCTGTGCCTGGAGTTCCGTTTGCGTCCGTCATAGTTTTAAAAGGGATAGGTTTTATTAATTGCGCTTTTGCCGCGCTGAAATATATCTTTTTGTTTAAGCTATGCGTTTTAGTTATTTTGTTTTGTAGAAGTAGTTACAAAAGCCGATTTAAACTCTTGAAACCTACCTTTTGATATATCTGTAAATGTTTATACTTGTTTACTCGTAATCCAAGTATGTAAAATGAGTAAAAGGCATTGCGAT
>JAPJOW010000007.1:0-25555 GCA_030826005.1 Aliterella sp. RAGGC_92 | reverse complement strand
TTATACTTGTTTACTCGTAATCCAAGTATGTAAAATGAGTAAAAGGCATTGCGATTAAAAATAGGATTTTGTATTAGCGATCGCATAGTCAAAACAAAAACTGATGAATATTGAATTTGACCTTAAAGAAATACTGACTAGGTTTGAAAGTAAACTTGATAAAATAGAAACCAAAGTTGACAAACTATCTACTGATATTGGCGAAGTAAAGACGCATTTAGTCAAGGTTGAGGAGGAAATCAAAGGGGAAATTAAAGTGCTTGAGGCAAGAATAGATGGAATTAGTAAGCGGATTGATACTCAAGAGTTTATCAATCGAGGAGTTATTATCGGGCTAGTTTTAGCTGTTTTAGCTGGATTTGCTAAGGTTTTTGGATTTACGAGCTAATTTATTTTGTTTAGTTTAAACTCTAGTTTTTGAGGTTAAGTTCTTGGGTTGATGGGGAATCTCGATCTAAAGTGATGGTATTAGGTTGAGCGAGTTTACCATTAATTAGTAAGTTGTAAGTTCCCACTTGCAAGCGTTCCAGATAAAAAACTCCGGCGGCGTTAGTAATTGAAAACACTTTTTGCTTTGAGGTTGCAGACACCGCTTCTACTTTTGCGCCATTAATGGGCTTACCTTGCGTGTCTGTTACTATACCCGATCGCACAAACGAAACAACAAGCGGTACTAAAATCGGGGTATAGCTGCCTGCAATAACTTGAACAGCATAAGCATCAACTAACGGCTGCGCGTCGATGGGATAACCTGCGGGATCTAACTCTAAACGGTAGGTATCGGGAGGTAAAAATATTAAAATGCGGTCTTTTCTGACTTCGGGACGCAAATTATTAATTGGTTTATTGTTAATTAATAATAGATTTGGTTCGGTGTAAAACTCCTCGTTGGCATCGGGTTTACCGTTATTGTTCTTATCAAAAAATGGCTGTACTAATAGTCCCCCTTGAGTCCGCAAATAATCGAGGCGGCGATCGCTTGTTTGCAATCCGCGCTGAAAACCCAAAGTTGGGACTAATTCGAGGTTAAAACTTGCTTCATCCGAGGTAATCGATATGCCTTGGTAGCGCGCCCGTAAGCCTACGCCTGGTAAAATGCCCGTAGCGACCGACGCAACAATTCCCGAACCACGCGAACCAATACCATAGCCAAGTTGCGCCTCTAGCATAGAATCTCCTGCAAAAGTACGGAGGCTAGAACGGTAGCTGTAGCCCAAAATTGCCAATTTATCGTTGGTTTCGTTTCGAGTTTCGTAAGTTAATGCCAAAATTTGGGATGCTTTTCTAGTATTTCTTCCCGATAATTCGTACCGTAATTCCGATAGTTAGCATTAGCTATGTTCGAGCCTGTATTATTGAGTTTTCTTGATGGGCAACAGGAGGAATATTAGGCTCATTTAGTCTTGTTCAGTATTGGTTGTTTGACAGAAACTCCATTACAAGCCTTCGCTAGGTCTGGGTAAACTTGTGGATCGATTGTAACTCCTCTAAGATTAAAATCTATACAGGTTTTGGCAAGAGTAAGAGATGTATCTAATCTACGCTGTTTAACAATCTCATCAGTAAGATTACGACAATTTTTGCCTGCTCTTCCCCCCAAAGGAATTATTAAAGAAAATGTTGCTCCATATAAATTTGTTCCCTCACCAATAGAACTACCGTATCCATTTAGAGAGATGCTAGGAGTAGGACAACTAATTCCAGGTCCAAAGTAGGTCTGCCCTACTGTTTGATTTAAAATTCCAACGTTTTGAACACTTCCAGAATTAGTCTGAGCATTCTGGCTATTATTACTTTGAGCAGCATCAACATTCACTTGAGCTTCATCTGCTAATACTGGAGTGCAAAATAAAAGGAATGCTGTTGCACAAAAATAAAGGTATTTATTCATCTCTTTTATTAAAATTTCTGTATAAGCGTATAGAGGACTCTGGAGTAATTACCCCAGAGATCCTACGTGACCTAATTACGGATTAGAAAAAGCAGTGGTAGTATGCTCATTGAAGGCGCTATAGCTTGTGGTATTTGTGAAACCTGTAGCTGTATCTTCGGTGAAGTAAGTACCGCTACTACTAAAACCAGAGGCAGAATGGACAACTTCTGATTGATTAGATGAAGAATAGCTGGTTGAAGTTGGAACAACAGCGTACTGTTTGACGTTATAGCCAGAGTAGGGAGAATTGTACTCGTAAGTCAAAACATTCCCGTACTGTGTATCACTTTGAGAAGCATAGTCATTACTTGTGAACGTCTTATCAGCAGTTGCCCAATTAGCTTCTACTCCTTGATGAACTTCGTAAGAAGTGAAGTCTACATGAGTATTGCTGTTGCTATAACCATCAGAGTACCTGTTAGATACTCCAACCTCCCCTGCCTGAGCAGCAGAAGCCCCATAAACCAATGAAGAAGTGACTAGAAGACCAGCGAACAAAGATTTAATGTTAGTCATTGTGATTTGTCTCTACGTTAATGAAAAAGAGTTCCCATTTGTCCATCTATCTTTAGGCGTAAAGTGTTTTATGCCTTTCGATATATTCAGAGTAAGCAATTATTTTTCTGCTGACAGTGAGAATAAGGTATAAAAAGTTACAAAATTTAGCGACAAATCATTAAGAAAGTATAAAAATACACATACGTGTCCGTAGAGTCAGAGGAAAAAGTTATAGAAAGTTAGTCAAATTTTTTCCTCAAAACTTAAGTTATATTAAGCACTTTGACTATCTGAATGAATATAAAGTAGCTGACCTACAGTTAGATGAAAGAGATCGTGCGGCATTATAGTATAGTTAAATAAAGTTACTAATGTTATAAAAAGTATGTTGGCTTCTAAGTAAATTTACTTACTAATGAAGTATACTTGAATTCAAGTTATGCACTCGCTCTAATTTTTTTAAGGAAAAACTAAACAGCCATTGCCAATAAAGCTTTAAGGAATCAAGTAAAGTATAGGTTTTGTAAAAACGTAATGCCTTACGCGCTTATAAATAGTGTTTCATCCTATATAAGGATCTATCAAACAAGACTAAATTACAAAATGACCGAAGAAGAAGCCCTATTAGTTGTAGAAAAAATCTTAGCCACCCATCTATCTAATATTCAGAATGTAGTATTTGAAAAATGCTGGCAGGGAAAAACCTATGCAGAAATTGCCAATGATTCTGGTTACGATGCCGAGTATATCAAGCAAGTAGGCTTCAACCTCTGGCAGCAACTAACAAAAACTTTAGGCACGAAAGTTAATAAAAATAACATCCGTTCCGTTATTCAACGTTACTCCCCATCACCCGCCGTTGCCACCCCAGAACCAATAAATCCTACCACGATCGCAACTAAGCAACCCGACGACTTAGAACAAATAACTAACTACAAAACCATCGTGCATCCTGGTTGGATAGCGGCTTTAGATGTCGGCAACTTCTACGGACGCACCACCGAAATTAATACATTAACTCAATCGATTGTACGCGATCGCTGTCGTTTATTAACCGTTACAGGCATGGGCGGAATTGGCAAAACTTCTTTAGTCGCCCGCACAGCCGAACAAATCAAGTACCAGTTTGAACACTTGGTTTGGTATAGTCTGCGTAACGCCCCAAGTATTGAAGATATCCTTTTAAACTTAATTCAAATCTTATCCCATCAACAAGAAAATCAATTACCCGAAACCTTAGATAGTCAAATATCGCGGTTAATTCACTATCTCCACTCTACTCGTTGTTTAATCGTGCTAGACAACCTAGAGACAATTTTACTCTCTGGCGATCGCGGACGCTACCGCCAAGCTTACGAAGGCTACGGGCAATTGCTGCGAGTTATCGCCGAAACTAACCATACTAGCTGTGTTATCGTCACCAGTCGAGAAATGCCCATCGGCTTATCGTTTAAAGAAAACACCGCAAAAGTGCGCCTGCTCAAACTAACAGGTTTGCCTCAAAATGATGCCCAAACTATATTTAAAACCAAAGGAATTTTAGTTAGCGAAACTGAATCTCAATTGCTCTGTCAGCGCTATCAAGGCAACCCCTTAGCACTAAAAATAGTCGCTACAACAATTCAGAACTTATTTGCAAGTCAAGTTGAGCGCTTTTTAGTCCAAGAAATTACAATTTTCGGTGATATACGCGGAATTTTAGAGCAGCAATTTCAGCGCTTATCCGAATTAGAAATGCAAATTATGTACTGGTTAGCAATTAAACACAAACCTTGTACAATCGAGCAATTGCAAGCAGATATTGTTCCTTTTGGCTCAATTTCAACGGTAATTGAAGCATTAGAATCATTAGATCGGCGCAGTCTTGTAGAAATTAGTCCTACAGGATTTACTCAGCAATCGGTAGTAATGGAATATGTCAAAGATTTATTCATAGAACAAATTTATACAGAAATTAATACAGGCAAATTAAAATTCTTCGCTCGTTATGCGCTAATCGAAGCCGACACCCAAGACTATATTAGAGAAACTCAAATTCGCGTAATTTTAGAACCGATTATCAATAAATTAACTGCTAGATACAGCATTACAGAGATTGAAAAACAACTCAAGCAGATCCTGGCAATTTTACGAGAAACTTCAACCTTTCACCCCGGCTACGGCGGCGGAAACTTACTAAATATCTTGCGTCAATTAGAAATTAATCCTACAGGTTGGGATTTTTCGCATTTAAGTGTGTGGCAAGCCTACCTCCAAGATGTCAGCTTGCACCAAGTAAATTTAGCTTACGCAGATATCAAAAGATGCGTGTTTGCAGCAACTTTTGGTGGTATTACCTCTGTAGCATTTAGCAGCGACGGGCAATGTTTAGCAACTAGCGATACAAACGGCGATCTGCAAATATGGAGTACGGTCAAAAACAGGCAAATAGCTACTTATAAAGGTCATAGCAATTGGGTTTGGTGCGTTGTTTATAGTAGCGATCGCCAATTGTTGGCAAGCGCAGGTCAAGACCATACAGTTAAATTGTGGAATACTTCTACTCATCAGCAGCTAAATAACCTGCAAGGACACACCAGTATTGTTACGTCTGTTGGTTTTAGTCCAGACAATAAAACGCTCGTTAGCAGCAGTATGGATAAAACAATCAAATTATGGGACGTAAAAACTAATAAGTGTAAGCTTACTTTAATAGGACACGAAGCTAGTGTTTGGAGTGCAGTTATTAGCCCAGATGGGCAAACTATAGCCAGCACCGCCGAAGATCGAACAATCAAGTTATGGGATATTCACACGGGCATTTGTCTGCAAACGCTTACAGGACATACCGAGTGGGTTAAATCAGTTAGCTTTAGTCCTGATGGGGAGGCGATCGCAACTAGCAGTTTCGATCGCACGGTAAAACTATGGCACGTTAGTACCGGAAAATGTTTAAAAACCTTGCAAGGACATAGCGACGCGGTAGTTTCCGTTTGTTTTAGCCCCGATGGACAAACTATTGCTACAGGCAGTTACGATCGCACGGTAAAACTATGGCACGTTAGTACCGGAAAATGTTTAAAAACACTGCAAGCACATACAAGCAGGGTTTGGAGCGTTACTTTTAGTCCTAACGGAAGTCAATTAGCTAGTGGTGGTGACGATCGCACAGCAATAATTTGGGACATCGATACAGGCTACGCTGTAAGTAAATTTCAAGGACATAGCAATTGCACCTATGCTTTAGCTTTGAGTCCTAATCGACAAATATTAGCCAGCGCCCACGAAGATCAAACGCTCAAATTATGGCTTGTCCGCAGCCAACAAACTAATCCCTCAACCTATGAATGTAAGTATTTTAAAGCGCTGCACGGACATAGCAACCGCATCTTTGCTGTAGCATTTAGTCCTGACGGCAGCATTTTAGCAAGTTGCAGTGGCGATCGCACAATTAAATTATGGGATGTCGAGACTTGGCGCTGTTTTCATACCTTCAAAGAACATACTAGCTGGGTGTGGTCGCTGGCTTTTAGTCCTGATGGCAAAACTCTTGCTAGTGGCAGTTACGACCGCACAGTCAAGTTATGGAATATCAAAACGGGAAAATGTATCAATACTTTAACTGGGCATCCTAGTTCGTTACTAAGTGTTGCTTTTAGTCCTGATGGTACGTTACTCGCAAGTAGCGGTTACGAACAAGTAATCAAACTATGGGACGTGCTTACAGGTGAATGTCTCAAAACTTGGGAAGCCCATCAAAGCCGCGTTTGGTGTGTCGCTTTTAGTCCTGATGGCACGACTTTAGCAACGGCAGGTGACGACCGAATTATCAGATTATGGGCTATAGATACTGGTGAATGCTTGCAAGCATTAAACGGGCATAGCAGTCAAGTTATGTCCCTTCAATTTGATGACAACGAGCTAATTGTCAGTAGTAGCGGTGACAATACAATCAAAACTTGGGATGTTAAAACAGGTAAGTGTTTGCATACTCTGCAAGGACACAACCATTTTGTTTGGTCAATTGATGTTTTGCAAGAATTGCAAATAATTATTAGTGGTAGCCAAGACAATACAATCAAGTTTTGGGATCTCAAAACCGGAGAGTGTTTAAATACATTAGGAGTACCTAGACCTTACGAAGGTACTAATATTATTGGGGTTACAGGTTTAACGGAAACTGAAATAATCTCTTTAAAACTGCTTGGGTCGGTGGAAACCAAAGATATTCGCGTTGTTAAATTCAAGGATTTAGCCCCCAATTGTAAGCAAAATAGTTCTCCTTAGTTCCCCTCAAGTCAGGAGAATTAGGAGCAATGTTAATAAACCTCTGGCAAAAGTCTAAATTTTTTCTTCCGTCGGCTTAAGCCGAATTTAGCTACTAGCCTAGGGTTTAAACCCTAGGTGGGCTTGGCTAAAAATGACGTTGTTTTGTTGATATTTCTCTAGGTACAATTAACAATTCTTCGGTGTGCGATTCTTTGGGTTCTCGCAGAAAGAAGCCGCACAAACTAGCTGCAATTAGCGCCACAACTCCTAGCATCTGGAAAAAAGTGCGATCGCCTGCGGCTCCTTCTGGTAATAAGCTATAAATTGTCAAGTAAGCTACTGCCCCGACGTTGCCGTAAGCGCCCACATTCCCGGCAATTTGACCTGTTACTCGCCGCTTAACTAAAGGGACGATCGCAAAAGTCGCCCCTTCTGCTGCCATGACAAAAAATGAAGCGACCATTGTTATCCCTACGACAATAGGAAGGGCAATATTTCCCCCCAAACTGCTAAATATCAAATAGCCTATTCCCGTACCAGCCAGCGTCGCGGCTAAAGTCCACTTGCGACTACCAATTTTATCAGAAATAAAGCCACCACCCGGACGGGCAACTAAGTTCATAAACGCATAAGTACCCGCTACTGCCCCGGCTATTGCCGCAGTTAAGCCGAAGCTTCTTTGAAAAAAGGTCGGCAGCATAGAGACAACGGCTAATTCCGAACCAAAGCAGGCAAGATATGCCATTTCTAAACTTGCTACTTGCGAAAACTTGTAGCGATCTTCTGGGGTATAGTGCTTTTTACCAGTCATTAAGTCTTTGTTTGCTTGCCAGCAGTTGTAAGCTTGAAAAGCATACAAACACCCCAGCAAAAACCAGGTAATGTATAGCTGCGTTGTATTAATAAAGTTAACTCGATTTAAGCGCCAAGCAATTACTCCTAATATTCCCACTAAAGGAATATTCATGAGCAACATAAACCAAAAGTCTTTAACGGTCGTAACTTCCATGCCCGCACTACTAGCGGGTCGTTCGTAGACTTTACCTGGGGGCGTGTCTTGGACGCTAAAAAAATAAATTACTCCGTAAATAGCTGCAATAATTCCCGTAAGAGCGATCGCTAAACGCCAATTAATTTGACCTGCCGCTAAAAAAGCTGTAGCCGCAGCAATTGTAGGCAATGTAAATGCCGCACCTGCCGAACCAAAATTGCCCCAGCCGCCATAAATACCTTCCGCTAGTCCAATTTCTTGGGGCGGAAACCACTCTGCTACCATGCGAATGCCAATTACAAAGCCGCAACCAACTATGCTAAGTGCCAAACGACTATAAACTAATTGATTAAAGTCTTGGGCAAGGGCAAAGGTCAAACAAGGAATAGCTGCAAATACTAGCAAGCAAGAATAAGTAAGGCGAGGCCCATAGCGGTCTAAGATCATGCCAACGATAATTCGGGCGGGAACGGTAAGAGCAACGTTACAAATGGCAAGGGTTCTAAGTTGACCTTCGGTTAAGCCAAATTCTGCTTTGACGGCGGTGGCAAAGGGAGCAAAGTTAAACCACACTACAAAGGTGAGAAAAAAAGCAAACCATGTCATGTGTAAGATGCGGTAGCGATCGCGAAATGACCAGATTCCAGCCACGTTGTATTGTCCTCCTTAAATTCCAATTACTATCGATTGTTTGTAGGCTTGAATATTTCCAGCAACAAGCAAAATCTAGTTAACAAAGATTATTAAAAAATTAAGTTCTTAGCTTTGGACTTACCTTATCTGAGGTTAAAGAGCTACTTGGTATCTATTGCAGCTAATTGTTTGTATTTTTTATTAATTAAATATATTTTTGACCGTTGAATTTTAAAGCTTCTAGCTTTTTTGTGTGAGTAAATGATGACAGTTCAAGGGGTCTTTTAAACAACTAAGTTCAATGCTTTTTCAGCCTTCAAATAGTTACTGGGTTTGATTTTATTTAATATTTTTTGATAACAAAGCTTAGTCAAATATCTATCTTAAAAAATAGACAACTACCTTACTTCCGTCAGATGTGCTTGAAGGCTTAGTTACTTCTGTTTTCAGGAGTAAAGTAATTTAGTTTGTATTTATTAATCACTAACTACTTATCTATACAAAATTTTGATGAATGAGCATAAATCAGAAAAACATCAAAATTTAGTAGCTAAAGATACAGATTTTTGCAAAAATGGTAAATAGGAATTGAATTGAAGGAAATCGAGATGGATTCGCACGAAAGATTAAATAGACGAGCAATAGAGCAAGAATGGATGCGGGGCGATCGCTCCAATTCAGTATGGTTAGTCTTGCTTGTAGCTTTAAGCTCGTTTGCCGTAGGATTGATACCACTGACTTACACATCGACTCAAGAAAGCGCAAATTTTCCCTCCAAGGCGATCGTTGCCTCAGAAGCAGGAGTTTGGAACGTATTGGGTGAAAAACAGTAGATTTTTGGCAAAAGTATGGGGAAATAAAATTCATGTCTGCTCAAAGTCAGAGAATTTATTAATAAATCGATGACGAGGCTGCCTTTGCCTATGGTTTCAAAATTTAGTGAAGGTTAGTAAAATCAAAGCGATCGCGCGAATTATATATCTCAAAAGTTTTGCAACACACCAAGGCGAAGTTCGTCTGTTGACTTAACTGTTAGACTAACAATTTGGACGGCACAGGCTTTTAATTCTGGTTGCAAAGAACTAGGGCAAGAAATTGGATGAGTCAGAGCGTTTGCTTCCGATTTTTCTGCCCACAAATAACCCCAGTGCATCGGCACAAAAACTGTACTGGGTGCGATCGCTTTAGTAATTTTGGCAGGAAATTGAGCCATACCTCGACGACTTCGCACTTCTACCCATTGATTGTCTTCAATCCCTAGTTTACGAGCATCGCGGGGATGAATTTCAATAAATGGTTCGGGGTGCATTTGTTTAATTTTATCAATGCGCCCGGTGCGAGTTTGGGTGTGCCAATGTCCGTATAATCTGCCTGTCGTTAAGACAAAAGGATATTCGGGGTCGGGGGGTTCGGCAAGTCCCCGCGAGTGACAAGGGGTAAACTTTGCCCGTCCGTCGGCAGTGGGAAAACGCAAATCAGTATAAAGGCGTTTTGGGGAAACATTACCTTGATCGGGACAGGGCCATTGAGTTGCACCATTGGTTAAAAGACGTTGGTGGCTAAGTCCCGTCATGTCGCAAGGGCGATCGCGCGTCACTTGAACGTACTCATCGTATACTTGGGCGGAACTTGTAAAAGCAAACTTATCCTCAAATCCGAGGCGTTTAGCAACTTGGGCGATAATTTCCCAGTCAGCTTTAGCTTCGCCCACCGGAGGACGAAAAGCAGAACACAAAGTTACTACTCGTTCGCTATTGGTCATTACTCCCGTTTTTTCGCCCCACTGCGCCGCAGGCAATAAAACATGGGCGTAAGCGGTGGTTTCTGTAGGGTAGTATGCGTCTTGAACGATTGTAAAGGGTGACTTTGCTAAAGCTGCTTTGACGCGCTCTAAGTCGGGTAAACTAACGGCGGGATTAGTTGCGACTATCCATAAAAACTCAACTTCTCCTGTTTCTAGTCCGGTAATAATATCCCATGCCGTGCGACCGGGTTGAGGCGAAATTTGTCCGGGGGAAAGTTGCCAAAATTGTTCTAATTCTTGGCGATGCTGGGCATTGCTTACCGACCGATAACCGGGTAATAGATGCGCTAGTCCCCCTACTTCCCTGCCGCCCATTGCGTTTGGTTGTCCAGTCAAGGAAAAAGGGCCGCATCCTTGCTTACCAATTTGTCCGGTAAGCAGGTGCAAATTAATTAAACTGCATACTTTCGCCGTACCTTCGGATGACTGGTTTACTCCTTGCGACCACAAAGACAAAACCCGTTTTGACTTGCTCCAATAACGCGCCGCAAGTTCGATATCCTCAATAGAAATACCACAGCGCTTTGCCACAATTTCGGGTGGATAGTGGGAGACGGCTTCGGCAAAATTAGCAAATTGGCTAGTACATTCATCAATAAAACTTGGATCGCTCTCTCCCCAACGCAGCAACAAGTAAGCAATACCATTAAGTAAGTCAATATCTGTGCCGGGTCGAATTGCTAAATGCAAATCTGCAACTTCCGCCGTCGGAGTCCGCCGAGGATCGACCACAATTAATTTGACCTTATTGGGATGGCGCTTGTGGTGTTTTTGCAAGCGGTTAAAAACTATAGGGTGACACTCCGCCGCATTCGCGCCAATAATAAAAGCACAGTCGGTTAGTTCCAAGTCATCGTAGCAGCAGGGCGGCCCGTCCGAACCCAAGCTTTGCACGTAACCCGCTACCGCCGAAGACATACACAAGCGAGAATTGGAATCAAAATTATTTGTCCCCAAGCAGCCTTTAAGCAATTTTTGGGCAACATAGTAGTCCTCGGTTTGCATTTGCCCCGAACCGTACATACATACAGCATCGCCACCCGACTTTTCGTATACCAATTTTAAGCGATAGGCGACGGTTTCTAAGGCTTCATCCCAACTAGCGCGGCGAAAGGGTCGATCTAACGATTCGCGGATCATCGGGTAACGCAGGCGATCGCGATCCATCGATTCGGCAATGGTTGCACCCTTTACACACACCATCCCCAGACTAGAGGGATGAGCGCGATCGCCTTTTACTTTCCAAATTGGGTTGCCTAAACTATCGCGATTGATGGCTTTGCCAGGGGCGGCGGGGGGCGACACTTCCAAACCGCAGCCGACACCGCAGTAAGGACATAGTGTTTTAGTAGTATCTGTCACCTTTAAGTCACCCCTCTATACTTGCACTACCATTTTTTGTAAGGTAGAAATTTCCCGGACATGGTAATTTTGACGCGAGTCTCCTTTGGGGAGGCTTCTTTTTCAACATTGAGTGTAAAATCAATGGCGCTCATAATCCCGTCGCCAAACTCCTCTTGAATGACGGCTTTAAGCGGCATTCCGTAAACCTGCATGATTTCATAAAACCGATAAATCAACGGATCTGTAGGAATTACCGGGTCTAAAGAGCCTTTAACGGGAAATTCTGTAAGTTTTTGCGCTATTTCAGGCGGCAAATCCAATTCTTGAGCTAGTTTATCTGCTTCATCCTCGGATGCTGTTGCTTGACGGTAAATTAAGGCAGCTACCCACATTGGATCGCGCCCTAGCACTTTGCCCAAGTCTTGAAAGCTCAATTTCTTAGCTTTTTTAGCCGCTAATAATTTTTCAGTAATTTCTAAATTCATATTAATCATCATCGTGAGCAAAGCGGCGGAATAGGAAATCGAGAGCGTAGTTACGCAAGTTATAGTATTCGGGATCTTCCAAAATCTGGGCGCGGTTGCGGGGACGAGAGAAGGGAATATTTAACACTTCGCCAATTTTTGCCGATGGGCCATTGGTCATCATCACTAAGCGATCTGCCAAAAACAGCGCTTCGTCAATGTCATGGGTAATCATCAGCACTGTTACTTGATGTTCTTGCCAGATTTTTAAGAGTTCTTCTTGCAGTTCTTCTTTTGTAATTGCATCCAACGCTCCAAAAGGTTCGTCTAAAATTAGCACTTGGGGGCGAATTGATAATGCGCGCGCGATCGCAACTCTTTGTTTCATCCCCCCCGATAGCTGCGTCGGCTTTTTATCGGCGGATTCAGTTAGCCCCACCATTGCCAAATGATCTTTAACAATTGCTCTTTTTTGTGCCTCTGGTTTATCTGGATAAACAGAATCTACAGCTAAATAAACGTTTTCAAAAGCGGTCATCCAAGGCAATAAGCAGTAGTTTTGAAATACCATCATCCGGTCGGGTCCGGGTTCTGTAATTGCTTTTGCATTTAGTCTCACTTCGCCATCGGAAGGAGTATTGAAGCCTGACACCATGTTTAGCAGCGTTGATTTGCCACAACCAGAGTGACCGATGAGGCAAACAAATTCTCCTTCCCCAACGCTTAGTTCTACGCCATCTAAGACTGTATAGGGTCCGGTTGAAGTGGGATAAATTTTTGAGACATTCTCAATAACTAAAAAAGGTTCTTTTTTAGGCGTTGTTGTAGTTATTGGAGAAGTTGCTTGATTTGTTTTAAGTATTTGCATAGTTTTGAAGAATTGAAGGCTAGGTAAGTTTTGGTGCAGGTTTACTTATCTGCTGGCGTTAAATCAAACATACTTCTTGAATTTGCAAGGGCTGTTTGATTTTCAGACTATTAAGATATTCAATTGGATTTTCTGGATCGAAGACAATCTCATCAAATATCATGGTGTGGGGGTCGCGCCCAGTATCTAAAAAGCCTAATTCTCTAGCAGCTTCACCAAATATATCCGCACGGCAAACGCGATCGAGGATTTCTTGCCAGTTTTTGGGAAAGGGTGCTAAACCCCAACGGGCTAATTGCGTCATCATCCATAGCCTTTCTGTCCGATCGGGGTAGTTTGTTTTGTTAACGTAGAATTGGTTAAAGTTATACATTTGCACGGGTTCTGTGCCATCACCGCGATCGTAGGGATCGAGAAAACCAGGGCGCGTATATTCCGGCGCTGAACCAACGTATTCGGGGCGGCAGAGAATTTCAATAATTTCTTCTCGATTGCGCCAGTCGTCGCAGTATTCACAAGCTTCGAGTAGGGCTTTAACTAAGGCTAGATGAGTTTGGGGATATTTATTTGCCCATTCTTCCGTTACACCCAAAACTTTTTCTGGATGTCCCGCCCAAATTTCTAAATCGGTGGCAATTACAAAGCCCAAGTTTTCGTGAACGGCGCGAGAGTTCCAAGGTTCGCCACAGCAATAGCCGTCAATATTGCCTGCTTTAAGGTTTGATACCATCTGCGGCGGTGGAACTACGGTTAAATTAACATCAATATCTGGATCGATACCGCCCGAAGCTAACCAGAAGCGCAGAAGTAAGTTGTGCATCGAAGCCGGATGCACCATTGCTAGAGTGTGAACTTTATCAGGGGTTTGGGCGATCGCTTCTTTAAAGTCTGCAAGAGTTCTTACCCCTTGGTCGTACAGTTTTTTGCTAAAAGTAATCGCGTTACCGTTGCGCGACAAATTCATCGCACTCACCATCGGAATAGGTGGCTTATCTCCCGCACCCAAAGTTAAAGCTAAGGGCATGGCGGCGACCATTTGCGCCGCATCTAGTCTGCCTGTCCCGACTCCTTTAGCGATTTCTTTCCAACTCGGTTCGCGGCTTAAAACTACTTCTGTTAAGCCGTACTTTTCAAAAAAGCCTTTTTCTTTAGCAATGGCTAGAGGGGCGCAGTCTGTTAAGGGGATAAAGCCAAGTTCTAAATTTATCTTCTCTAAGCCATTACCTTCTTTTACGATCGCAATGTTTTGCGTCTCTTGCTGCCTGGCTTTACGCTGCTTGGCGCGTTTTTGCTGATTGAGGAAGTAAATTATTTCGTTCCGCAAGCCGTAGTAACTGGGGTGATTGACTACTTCTAGTTTTTTGCGGGGGCGGGGAATAGGAACGTCGAGAATTTGACCGATTTGCGCTTCTGGTCCGTTTGTTAACATTACGATGCGATCGCTAAGTAGCAATGCTTCATCGACATCGTGAGTTACCATGACGCAAGTAAGGTTGCTTTCGTTGCAGATATTCATTAATTGCTCTTGCAAACCGCCCCGCGTTAAAGCGTCTAACGCTCCAAAGGGTTCGTCAAGTAGTAATAGTTTGGGACGTATTGCTAAAGCCCGCGCGATCGCAACTCTTTGTTTCATCCCTCCAGATAGCTGTCCTGGGCGCTTATTTGCGGCGGCGCGCAAGCCTACTAAGTCAATGTGATGTTCGACAATCGATCGACGTTCGCCTTTGGGTTTATTTTGGTATACTTCATCGACGGCTAAGGTAATATTTTCCGATACGCTCAACCAAGGCAGTAAAGAATAGTTTTGAAACACTACCATGCGGTCGGGACCGGGTTCTTTTACCTCTCGTCCTTCTAAAATTACTCCCCCGGTGCTTGCCCTGTCTAATCCCGCAATAATATTGAGCAAGGTAGATTTGCCGCAACCAGAGTGTCCAATTAAAGAAATAAATTCTCCTTGCTGGATTTTCAAGTCGATATTTTTTAGGGCTATATAGGTTTTGCCATTAGGCAAGGGAAACACGCGATCGATGTGGTCTACTTCAACAAATACAGACATGACTTATTTAAGGCTGAAGGATAAAGACTACTAACAAAAATCTGACTAAAAATATATGCCTCCGCTTGCTACTGCGTAACATACTTTATTTTTGTGGCTTATTTCTGTTCTTCTGGAACTACTTTGCTGGCAATAAATGCTACTAAGCGGTCTAGCAATAGACCAACAATGCCGACATAGATTAATGCCAAAATAATTTGGCTGAGGAGCGAACTATTGTAAGCATCCCAAATAAAGAAGCCAATTCCCACTCCACCTACTAACATTTCCGCCGCCACGATCGCTAACCAAGATAAACCAATCCCGATTCTTAAACCCGTAAATATATAAGGCACGGTAGCCGGAAACAGAATTTTAAAGAAATACTTAGACCCCGATAACTTCAACACTCTAGCCACGTTGCGGTAGTCTTGGGGCAATTGCTGTACCCCTACAGTGGTATTAATAATAATCGGCCAAATTGAAGTAATGAAGATGACAAAAATTGCCGAAGGGTTAGATTGTTGAAAAGCGGCTAGAGAAATCGGCAACCATGCCAAAGGGGGGACAGTCCGCAATACTTGAAACAGAGGGTCTACAGCGTTATATACCCAAACGTTAGCACCGATTAAAATGCCCAAGGTAATCCCGACAATGGCTGATAAAGAAAAGCCCATAGCCACCCGTTTTAAGCTTTCAAATAGCTGCCAACCAAGCCCTTTATCCGTACCGCCGTTATCAAAAAAGGGATTGATAATAAAAGGGTCCCAAGTCTCTTGAATCATGGTGAGGGGCGATGGCAATCTAGGACTGTCACCTAAAGTTAGTAACTGCCAGATAATGACAAAAATAGCGATCGCAATTATTGGCGGCAGAACTTTTTTAGTGACGATAGCAGTAATTTCTTTTTGGGCAGTTTTCTTTTTACTTTTAGTGCGACTGGGAAGGGTGGCGGTCATCCTCTAACTTCTCCTAGGTATGATGATTCTCGGCGATGGGTGTTAGTGCGGTTAATAAAACTACCGCACTAATAAATTAGGCTTTTTTAATCTTCAAAGATTTCAAATAAGCGGCGGGGTTTTCGGGGTCAAAGGTGACACCATCAAAAAACTTTTCAACTCCACGCGATGTACTTGTAGGAATTTCGGCGGCGGGAACTCCTAGTTCTTTAGCTGCTTCTTTCCACAAATCTTCGCGGTTTACCTGGTCGATAATTTTTTTGGTATCCGTGTCGGCGGGAAGATAACCCCAACGGATATTTTCGGTCAAAAACCACAAGTCATGGCTCTTGTAAGGGTAAGACGCATTATCTGCCCAAAACTTCATTTTGTAAGGGTAATCTTGAACTGTGCGACCGTCGCCGTAGTCAATATTGCCTTTGGAGCGTTCGATAATATCTTTAGCTGGGACTTTAAACCATTTTTGTTTAGAGATAATTTCTACCATCTCCTCTTTATTTTCGGTTTTTTCGCACCACTGTTGCGCTTCAAGCACTGCCATAAGCATTGCTTTAGCGGAGTTAGGATTTTTATCTACCCAATCGGCGCGCATGGCAAAAGCTTTTTCTGGGTGGTCGTTCCAAAGTTCGCCTGTAACTAAAGCGGAGTAACCTTGCTTTTGGTTGACAAGTTGACCGTTCCAAGGTTCGCCCACACAGAAAGTTTCCATGTTGCCTACTTTCATGTTTGCCACCATTTGGGGTGGTGGGACGGGAACGACAGAAATGTCTGCGTTGGGATCTACTCCTCCGGCGGCTAACCAGTAGCGCATCCACAGGTCATGTGTACCGCCGGGGAAGGTGATGGCAGCTTTAAGTTCTTTGCCAGAAGCTTTTGATTTGCTGAAGGCATCTTTTAAGGGCGCGCTATCTGTTCCAACCTTCATGTCCTTGTAGGTATTGGCAACAGAAATTCCCTGACCGTTGAGGTTTAACCGCGCCAAAATATACATGGGAATCGGCTTACCTTGAGTAATCGTTCCTAATGCCATTAAATACGGTATGGGCGATAATATATGCGCTCCATCAATACCGCCGCCGCCAGAACCCAATACCAAGTTATCGCGAGTTACGGGCCAAGAGGCTTGTTTTTCGACCTTAACATCGGTCATGCCGTACTTAGCAAAAATCCCTTTTTCTAGCGCCACAATTAGGGGGGCGGAGTCTGTAAGGGCAATAAATCCTAACTTGGCGCTAGTTGTTTCTACTTTTGGCGCATTCGCGGCGGTAGTGACATTAGCAACGGTACTTGCACTTCCACCATTACTATTACTTGTATTAGTCGAACCGGACGAGCAACCATGAGCGAGTAAAGAGCCTGCGGTAGCTGCTCCGGCGGTGATAATAAATTGTCTTCTCGAAATGTTTGTCATATTTGGTATGGACTTAAGTTGTGTAATCGGTATATAGATTGAATGAGTGGTTAATTTCGCCTTTAGAGAGAAACTAAAGCTTTTTCTCTAGGTTTTGCTTGGAAATGCTCGATTAGTAAGTCGCGCAATACGGTTTGTAAGTCTTCGCACGGGATGCCTTTACTTACGCAAGTTCCCAGTTGCGCGTCTTTCCCCACCGTACCGCCCATATAAATGTCAACTCCTTCTACAGGTTTGCCATTTTTTCGAGCTTTAGTTCCCATCAAACCAATGTCCGCTACTTGCGGTTGTCCGCAGGAATTTGGGCAACCCGTCCAGTGAATGCGGACGGGGCGAGTTAGTTGGACTTCTTGGGCTAAAGAAGCAACTTCACTCAGGGCGCGATTTTTAGTTTCAATCAAAGCAAAATTACAAAATTGCGCTCCGGTACAAGAAACTAATCCCCGCATCAGTGGTTCGGGACTAACCGAGAACTTGGCTAGTATTGGTTCGCCTAGCAATGCTTTTAAGCGCGAGTCGGGAACGTTGGTAATAATGGCATTTTGCTCGACACTAAACCGGATTTCGCTACTGCCATAAACTTCCCCTAGTCTTGCTAATTCAAACATATCTTGAGCATTCAAGCGTCCGACGGGAATATGCAAGCCTACATAATTTAATCCCGGTTGTTTTTGGCTGTAAACGCCGATATGGTCGCGTTTTTCCCAATCTATTTCATCTTCTAAGGCGGCGCTGATTAGAGTTTTACCTAATTGCTTTTCTACTTCGGTGCGGAATTTATCGATCCCCCATTCATCAATCAACCACATTAAGCGGGCTTTTTGTCGATTAGCCCGCAGTCCGTTGTCGCGGTAAACTTCTAAAACGGCTCTACATACTGCTACTACATCAGATGGTGCTACCCAAGCATTCAGAGGAATTGCTGCATCGCAGCGCTTGGCAGAGAAAAAGCCGCCAACAATGACATTAAAGCCAAATTGCTCGTTTTTATAGGCGGGAATAAATGCTAAATCGTTGATTTCGGCATGAATTGAATTATCTCGTCCGCCAGAAATAGCGATGTTAAACTTCCTCGGCAAGTTGGTAAATTCTAAATTACCTTCACCGCGATTCGTAATCATATCTTGGATTTGAATTGCCAATTCTCGCGTATCAAATAGTTCGTCTGCATCTAATCCCGCTACCGGATCTCCGGTAATATTGCGGACGTTATCCATTCCTGATTGGATGCTGGTTAAACCTACAAGCTGAAATTTGGAGAAAATTTCGGGCAAATCTTCTATTCTCACGCCGCGCAGTTGAATATTTTGCCTAGTAGTAATATCCGCGCAACTATCATCGCCGTAGCGTTCGACGACTTCGCCTAATACTCGCAACTGAGAGCTAGTAATAATGCCATTGGGCAATCGCAGGCGCATCATAAATTTTCCCGGAGTGACGGGGCGAAAAAACACGCCTAACCACTTCAACCGATGTTCCCTGTCCGTAGCATCCATAGCTTCCCAGCCTATAGACGCAAATTGTGCCAATTCTGCTTTTACTGCTAACCCATCTTTTTCGCTTTTAAATTTTTCAAATTTATTTAGACTGGTTTTGGCGATCGCATCTTCTGTCATTGACTAGACCTTGTATTTTCGTTTACCTAGCTGTATTTGAAGTCGCATACATTTAAAAAAATTGCTATTTGCTGCTAGGTTATTAAACTTCAAGCACTCAATTCGTATCTTGGGCTACACCATTTGAGAGAACCAAAGTTTGGGCGGAGTCGGTTGGACATTCATTAAATGCTTGTTAACATTCAAGTTATGATTAATTAACAATCGAGTTCGTATCTTTAGTAACAAAATATTGCGTTATATGACGAAAACGCATAAAAATTATGGATTTTTTTCATAGAATACCTGTCTAAAGCAAGATGAATTGAGTTAACCCCCCGCCAAAAGTCTGAAGTTAAGTAAATAGATAAAAAGTTTTTTATACTAAGATTGAGGAAAATAAGATGAATCGTCGAGCTTTTTTGAACTGGGTGGGTGTAGGTTGGTTAGCAAGTTCCTTACCTATTGCGATCGCGGCGTGTTCTTCCGAGACAACTCAAGCTGAGTCTACAAGCAATAATGGTGGGTTTAAGCCTGTGGGGACAGTGGCGCAGTTGAGCAAAACTAATCAGTTACTCAACAAAAGGTCTCCAGTAGGTGCAGTTTTAGTAGTTCGCACCAGTCCAACTAATCTTAGTGCAGTCAATCCTACCTGTACTCACGCTGGTTGTACTGTAAATTGGGCAGCAAAATCGCAAAAATTTGTATGTCCTTGCCACGCTTCAGAATTTGGCACTGATGGCAAAGTATTAAAAGGGCCTGCGTCCAAGCCCTTGAAAACTTATAAAGCTAAGATTGAAGGTAACTCAGTTTTAGTTAGTTCATAGGTAAGCACTCATTGGTTCTTTAATAAACCGAATATAAAAATGCTTAAAAGTCGATTTAACAACGCGAGGCATACCAAAATCGATTGGCATTAACGTATCTGGTAGCTGCCAATCGTCAATCTGCAATTCGTCAGGTGACAAAAGCGGAAAATTAATCTGTTCTAAGTCTCCGCAAAGCCCTAACCGTTGACTAGCAGCGATTGTAGGGATGGTAGAAGGATCGATATTGAGAATATGAGCGATCGCGCGATCGAGGGCAAATACATCCCTTGCCGCCCCCAAAATCCCCAACTGGCGGGGTTCTCCCCCACTCGGCCCGTTTCCTTCATGGGCAATAATGCCATCGATAATCGTGAGCGTCGGATTGATTGCTCGTGCTGTTTCTACCAGCATTTGTCCAAACCTAGCGCTATCTTTCCCTGCTTCCATGTGCCACCACGCTTTCATCTTGCCAGGGACGCAACCAAATAAATTTTTTACACCCATAGTTAAAGTTAGCTGCATATGCGACTTTAGTTTGGGTAAATTGATCGCTACATCTGCCTCCATTGCTTCGGTGGATAGCAATAGATGGTTAAATTCTTCTCCCAAAGTTTGATAACGTTGCCCGTGAAAATCAATAATTGGTAAGTTGAGTTTTTCTATCCAGGGTAAATAGCCATTAGCTGCCGCCACTCCTTTAGCACTTCCAAAAGCTGGACTATCGCCGAGGAAAGGCTTACCCCCCGCTTCTATGACCATTTGAGCGACGACATAAACTAATTCAGGACGGGTAGTACATTCTTTACCCGGACGCGCCCCAGTTAAAAGATTAGGTTTGAGTAAAACGCGATCGCCTTTTTTGACTATAGCTGCCATTCCTCCCATTGGTTCTAGCAGTTTGGCAATATTATTTTGCAATAATTCTAGTTCGTAGGAGTCGGCGCGAATTAAACTAATACTAGGATTTGGATTCATAAAAAGTTTGCAGTAACTAAAGCCAGGATACTTTAGTTATTTAATAATTTAAGGTTTATTAGCACTCCATCTCCGGCGGGAGCTATATTGACCATGTACGTTAACTAGATACGGCATTATATAAGTTAGTACTACAGAAATCCAGCGATCGCTAGTCATTTCCCCGCGTAGAAGTGCCAGCCCATGATTGACTATAAAAAGCAGCGAACCTACAAATACTGCTGTTTTTATGCCTGTTGAGACAAATTTTGGGTCTAACAGACTGACAATATAGCCTTTAAAACCAGTCATAACCCCAATAATCCCTAATAACTTGGATACGTTCTTATTTAAGAAATAAACCAGAAAATTAAAGCTTCCTGTTGTTATGTAGATTACGGAATCATCAAATTGTGGTTAATCTTACTTTTCAAGTAAAAATGACATACTTTCTGTCAAAACCTCCTTACTCTGGCATCGCGCTCATTTGTTCTAAATTCAATACTTGGGCTAACTGCTCCTCGCTCATCAAATTGCGTTCTTTGACAATTTGCCGCAAAGATTTACCTGTTTCTAAAGATTCCTTAGCGACGGCGGCGGCGTTTAGATAGCCAATGTGGGGATTTAAAGCTGTAACTAAAGCCAGACTACCTTCGGCGTAACTTTGACAGCGACTTCGATTGGCGGTAATGCCTGTAATACAACTATCACTTAACGCCGCGATGGTATTACCCAATATTTCAATCGAGTGAATTAAATCGTAAGCAATTAAAGGCATCATGACATTTAACTCTAACTGCCCTGCTTGGGCAGCAAAAGAAATTGCATTGTCGTACCCCATTACCTGAAAACATACCATTGCCGTCATTTCTGCCATTACGGGGTTGTATTTTCCTGGCATAATTGAAGAACCAGGCTGTACGGGTGGCAATTGAATTTCTTTTAATCCTGTTTTTGGGCCAGAATCCATTAAGCGCAAGTCGTGGGAAATTTTAACCAAATCTTGAGCTAAGTTACGAATTGCCCCTGAAACATTGACAAAAGGGGCCATACTCTGCATTGCTGCCATCATGTGGGGCGCAGGTTCTAAGGGCTGGTTTAGTAGCTCTGATAATACTTGAGCAACGCGGACTCTATACTGAGGATGAGTATTTAACCCCGTACCTGCCGCACTGCCTCCCAATCCTAGTTTAGTTAAGTCGGTTTGTGCTAGTTCAATGCGGGTTTTGTGTTCGGTAAGAATTTGCGCCCAAGCGCGGAAGTTTTCGCCTAGCCTAACGGGAACAGCATCTTGTAAGTGGGTTCTGCCCGATTTGACGATATCAATAAATTCTTCAGCTTTAGTATTTAAGGCAAAAATTGCTTTATCCAAAGCGGGGTACAAAGTCCGCCTTAGTGCCAACAATCCACCAATCCGTATTGCTGTCGGAATTACATCGTTGGTAGATTGTCCGTAATTGACGTGATCGTTGGGACTAACTCTTTGATAATTGCCCTTTTCTTCTCCTAATATCTCTAAAGCGCGATTGCTCAATACTTCGTTGACATTCATGTGGTGCGAAGTACCCGCCCCCGCTTGGTAAATATCTACAACAAATTGATCGCGCAATTTGCCCTCAAGTATCTCCTCAGTAGCTTGAACAATTGCCTTAGTAATATCTTGAGGAATGCAGCCAAGCTCGGCATTTACAAGGGCTGTGGCTTTTTTGATCGTGACGCAGGCATCTATATAAGTGGGTAAAGGTTTAATCCCGCTAATCGGAAAATTCTCGATGGCGCGTAAAGTCTGGATGCCGTAATAAGCATGGCTGGGAATTTGTCTTTCGCCCATCGAATCGCGTTCGATACGAAACTCAACACTTTGGTGATCGATCTTAGTCATTTTTTGGGAACTTTAAATATAAAATCAGTCTTAGGTATGATGCTAAATAATATGATGTTAACGCCAAGTTTAGAAGCAGAATTTTTATTTCATCAAGGAGTACACCAAGTCAAGGCAGAAAAGTACGAAGCCGCGATTTCTTGTTTTACTCGCGCCTTGAGATATAAACCCGATTATAGCGAGGCTTTGTCCCAAAGAGGTTTTGCTTTGGGTAGTTTAGGACGACATGAAGATGCGATCGCATCTTTTGACAGGGCTTTGACAATTCGCCCCGATGCTTGCTGGTTGTGGCACAATCGCGGGATCGCCCTAGGTAAGTTGGGGCGCTATATTGAGGCAATTAACAGCTTTGACCGAGCTTTGGAGTTTAACCCGGATAGTTCTACGGTATGGCACAATCGCGGCATTACTTGGAGCGATTGCGGCGTTTTTGACAAAGCTGTTGCTTCTTTCGATCGCGCTTTGCAATTACAACCGAATGCTTATTGGGCTTGGTACAACCGAGGTACAGCTTTAAAACAGTTGCAGCATTACGAAGAAGCGTTAAATAGCTTCGATCGTTCGATTGAATTTAAACCCGATGGTTTCCTAGCTTGGTATCACCGAGGCTTAATTTTAAGCGATCGCGGAAAGTATGAAAATGCCGTAGCTAGTTTTCACCGGGCGTTGGATATTCAGCCCGATTGCAATCGCACTTGGTACAGCTTAGGCTTAAGCTTGGGAAAAATGGAACGCTACGAAGAAGCGATCGCCGCTTTCGATCGAGTGCTAGAGTTAAAACCTGATGACTATTGGGGATGGTTTAACCGGGGAGTTGCTTTAGAGCAGATGGGGCGACAAGAAGAAGCAAACATTAGTCATAATAAAGCGATCGCAATTCAAGCTCAACAACAGTTAGAAACTTAATGAAATCTAACTTTCCATTAAAAATAGTCGCATGGGATCTAAATATACAAGCCAAGGAAAGGGACGATCTTTTAAAACAGCCCACTTTTCTTTAAATACTTCTGCTTGCAGATGGTAATCGTTAAGTTGAGTGGGCGGCTTGTGTAGTTTAAGATAAACTGTCATGCGATGGGGTGTTTCGCTAGTTTGCACAACCCAGCAAGGGAAAGTGTTTTCTTTTGGGATATCTCTAAAAATTAGTTGATGGGCGCGAATCCCGATATGTTGAGTTTGGCTTGAGGTAGTTTCAGTTACCTGTAAAGTACAATCCCAGTCTATGGCTCGAACTTTTTGCGGCGAAAGAACCTCAGCGCGAGAAAAGTTTTTACATCCAGTGATTTGAGCAGTAGTAAATGTACGGGGACGCTCGAAAATACTTTCTTTAGTCCCGTAAGCTGCAATTTTGCCTTCAGACAGCACCAAAAGATTTTTACAAACTCGATAAACTTCTTCTAAATTATGGGTGACGAATAGCGTTACACCTTGGTAGTTGCTTAATATAGCAATTAGCTGTTTTTCTAGCTGGCTGCGGAGGTGAGTATCTAAAGCGGAGAATGGCTCATCTAGTAACAGTACCTCTGGTTGCACGGCTAAAGCCCTCGCTAAGGCTACTCGCTGTTGCTGTCCGCCCGATAAGTTTTTGGGATAGCGGTTTTGCAGTCCTTGCAATTGCATAAGGGTGATTAGCTCGTTGACGCGCCGATTTCGATTTATTTTTGACAAGTGTTGCAAGCCAAAAGCAATATTTTGAGCAACATTTAGGTGGGGAAACAAGGCATAATTTTGAAAGACAAAACCAATAGAGCGATCGCGTACAGGTAAGTTAATTTGTTTAATCGCGTCAAATAGCACTCGTCCATTTAAAACAATGCAACCACTATTAGGCTTTTCTAACCCCGCAATGCAGCGCAAAATCATACTTTTACCTGCTCCTGAAGCGCCTAGTAATCCCAGGGGATAGTTATCAGCAGTAAAGTTAGCTATCAAAGTATAGTTAGGCAAAGATTTTTGGATATTTACCCGCAAATTATTTTCGCTTCTATTCAAATTTAATGAAGGAATAAGTAAATAATTTTCTTCACCATGCTGAAAAATAGTTTCTTGGAGATTTGAGACTTTTGCGCCCCCTAAATCCCCCAAGTTTGGGGGACTTTGAAATTTTGTTCCCCCCAGAATTAGGGAGTTAGAGGGGCTTTCTCCCCAATAATTTAATCCAAACGTCGCCCCTAAAGAAATTGCTACAATTACTACTACCCACACTAAAGCGTTATCTAATTCCCCACCTTCGGCGGCAAAAAATATTGCAATAGGGATAGTTTGAGTTTCGCCGGGAATATTCCCCGCCAGCATCAAAGTTGCGCCAAATTCACCTAAAGCGCGAGCAAAAGTTAAAATAGTTCCGGCAATAATTCCCGATTTACTTAAGGGTAAAGTAACTTCCCAAAACACTCGCCACTCAGATGCGCCTAAAGTTCGCGCTGCTGCAAGTAAATTTGCATCTATTTGTTTAAATGTTCCTAGCGCTGTTTTATACATTAAAGGAAAAGCAACTACAATAGCGGCAATTACCGTTGCGTACCAAGTGAAAATTACTGTAACTCCTAAATTTTGTAATAGTTTTCCAATTCCGTTTTTACCCAGTATCAATAATAAGAAAAAACCTACTACTGTAGGCGGTAAAACTAAAGGAAGTGTAAGTAGTCCGTCTATTAAGTTTTTGCATTTTCCGCGATAGTTAAATATACACCAAGCCGTAGCGATTCCTAAAAAAAATGTAACTATTGTAGCAATAAACGTAGTTTTAAGAGATATCCAAAGCGGAAATAAATCTAACATTTATATCTTTTTAAAACCATACTTTTGATAAACATTAACAGCTTTTTTGTTCAACAAAAACTCTGTAAAACTTTTAGCTTGAGCAACATTTTTACTACTCTGCATAACTGCGACGGGATACACTACCGGAGAATGAGATTGAGCGGGGGCTGTTGCGATAATTTTTACTAATCTTGATTGGTTAGCATCTGTAACATATACAATGCCTGCATCAACATTCTCTGTTTCTACATAACTTAAAACTTGACGCACATCTTTAGCAAAAACAAACTTCGAATTAATATCTTCAATTATAATTAAGTAAATAAAAATATCTTGATCAAACATTCAAGCCGGGACTCTA
>JAPJOW010000235.1 GCA_030826005.1 Aliterella sp. RAGGC_92 | reverse complement strand
AACATCAAGACAAGACCTTTTGGAGGGGGTTTGGGGGACGCAACCGTCCCCCAATGGGGGGTTTGGGGGGCAGACCCCCCAAATCCTGGTTTTTCTTAAATACAAGCCCAATAAAACAAAGAAACCCAAACACAACAATGACCCACCTATTCGATCCTTACAAACTCAAAGACATAGTCCTCCGCAACCGTATTGGCGTATCCCCAATGTGCCAATACAGTTCCATTGACGGAGTAGCCACCGACTGGCACTTAGTAAACCTAGGTTCGCGCGCCGTAGGCGGAGCAGGACTTGTAATCGCCGAAGCCACCGCCGTAGAACCAAGAGGCAGAATATCCCCACAAGATGCGGGAATATGGGCAGATAAACACATAGAACCCCTGCATCGCATCAACAAATTCATCAAAGACCAAGGAGCAGTACCAGCAATTCAAATCGCCCACGCCGGGAGAAAAGCCAGCACCGCCCGCCCTTGGGAAGGCAGCCAATCCCTCAAAGACGACGAAGAAGGATGGGAAACCATCGCCCCCAGCGCGATCGCCTTTGGCGACGAAGTTTGGCGAACACCCAAAGAAATGACCCTTGAAGACATTAAAGAAGTGCAAAACGCCTTCCGTACTGCCACCATAAGAAGTTTAGAAGCAGGTTACGAGTGGTTAGAACTGCATTTCGCGCACGGCTACCTAGGACACAGCTTTTACTCCCCCTTATCAAACAAACGCACCGACGAATACGGCGGTAGCTTTGAAAATAGAATCCGCTTCATTATCGAAACCACCCGCACCGCCAGGGAAGTTTGGCCCGAACGCTTACCTTTTACCGCCAGATTATCCTGTTCCGATTGGGTAGAAGGTGGCTGGACAATAGAAGACTCGGTAGAACTATCTAAAAAGCTAAAATCTGAAGGCGTAGACTTAATTGATTGCAGTTCCGGCTTTAACTCTCCTGACTACAAAAACTATCCCTTCGCTCCCGATTGGCAAGTCCCCTTTGCCGAAAAAATCCGCACCGAAGCCCAAATAGCCACCGCCGCCGTAGGTTCGATTACTGAAGCCACCCAAGCCGAGCAAATTATTCAAAGCGATCGCGCAGACATTGTACTATTGGCAACCCAAATGCTCCGCGATCCTTATTGGTCTTATCATGCAGCTTTAGAACTGCAACCAAAAGAAACTGCTAAAGCTCTGTTACCCGTTCAATATGGAGGACGGGTATAAAACAAAATTTTTGGCAATACAAGCTTTATTGCCAAAAATCTCCTCTTTTAAGAATTCTATCTAAGGAAATATCTTGGGATAACGGATGTTGAAATGCTAGTTTTCTGTAAAGATCGTAGTGTGTGGTGCAAACTAAAAAATTGTGAATTTTTATATTAATAAAAGTTTTCCTCCTCACATCCACGAACTAAACTAATATGCACTCAAACTCCCTAAAAGTCTTCGATCATCTGCCCATAACCTTAGATCCAATACCAAAAGATAATATAGATCCTCAACCGATTACTGAGCTTTTACCCACTACCCCGCAGCCAGCCAACAACAACAACGTTGAAACTACGCCCTACCCAGGACAACGTTGTCCTTTATTGCCCAGCCAAAAAATAGATGCTCTCAGGCAAACCTTTGAAAGACACCAGCACCAGCGACAGTTAGTAATTTTGCAAGATTTTCCCGACCCCGATGCCCTATCCTGCGCCTGGGCATACCAACTAATGGCAGAGCAATACGATATCCAGTGCGATATTGTTTATGCGGGTACTTTGAGCCATCAAGAAAATATTGCCTTAGTTAAACTTACAGGCTTACCCGCCCAACGCTGGACGCTACAAAACGCCAAAAGCAAAGACTTATCTGTTTATAGCGGTTGCGCGCTAATCGATAACCAGGGGACAACTAGCCAACTAATGCCCTTAGTCCAAGAAGCGCAAATTCCCTTAGTAGTATTAGTAGATCACCATAGTTTGCAAGGCGAACTTAAAGTCGAGTTTAGCGATTTGCGCCCTACAGTGAGAGCTACCGCAACAATATTTACTCAATATTTGCAAGCAGGCTTGCTGAATTTAGACAGTAGCATCAACAATCACGTTAAATGCGCTACAGCTTTAATGCACGGTTTGCGATCGGATACAAATCGCTTGATGCAAGCCCAAGAAGAAGACTTTTTAGCCGCAGGTTATTTAAGCCGATTTTATGACTCTCAGTTACTCAACGCCGTACTCCAGGCAAATCGCTCTAAACGAGTGATGGATGTAATCGAGCGCAGTCTAAAAAATCGCATCGTGCAAAATAACTTTTCGATTGCTGGCGTTGGTTACTTGCGCTACGAAGATCGCGATGCCATCCCCCAAGCGGCAGACTTTTTAGTTACGGAAGAAAACGTCCACACGGCGGTAGTTTTTGGCATCGTTCACGATGAAGACGAAGAATTAGAAGTTGTTATTGGTTCGCTGCGAACTACTAAGTTAACTCTCGACCCGGATGAATTTATCAAGGAAGCTTTTGGACAAGATAGTCAAGGGCGCTTTTTTGGTGGCGGACGTAGCGGAGCGGGGGGCTTTGAAATTCCGATGGGCTTTTTGTCCGGCTTTAACGAAAATTCTGCCTATGCGCGCATGAAATGGGAAGTATTTGACGCTCAAATCAAACAAAAATTGTTGAGGTTGGTTAGTCCTAGAGATAATCCCATTGAAACTGAGTAAATGGAACTATACTTAATCCGTCACGGTATAGCCCAGGAAAGAGATTTCGCCCTGAAAGATGAAGACCGTACCTTAACTAAAATTGGACGAGATAAAACCAAAGCCGTAGCTAAACGCCTGTATAACCTGGGCTTGCGCTTCGATGCAATTTTAACAAGTCCCCTGGTGCGGAGTCTTCAAACGGCGGAAATTCTCCTAACTAAGCAATTAACTACCCAATTGCACCCATCTCCTCATCTTGCCCCAAATGGAGATATTTACTCTTGGCTAAATTACCTAGAACAACAATATCTCCCTAATAGCAAGTTAGCCCTTGTCGGTCATCAGCCAGACTTGGGACAATGGGCATCAATGCTTGTCTGGGGTGCAGCAAAGGATGGGATAATTTTAAAAAAAGCTGGAATTATTGGTTTAACCTTACCCCCCACCGGATCGCCTATCGGTCAAAGCCAAATGTTTTGGCTTGCGCCACCAAAATTTTTACTTGAATAAGTAGGATTTCTACTAAGAAAATTTAAGAAATCGAGCTAGAACAAATAAGGGTTTAGGCTGGATTATTAACCCTAAGTTTTAGTTCAACTTAAATTAACCATCCTACTAATGCGTTCTTATTCTTTAATTGCTCCAGCAAAAATTAATTTATATCTAGAAATCCTAGGCGATCGCCCTGATGGCTACCACGAACTTGCTATGGTGCTGCAAAGCATCGATTTAGCCGATCGCCTTGAGGTGCGATCGCTCAGTACCGATACTATCTCTGTTCGCTGCGCTCATCCCCAAGTACCGAGCGATCGCGCTAACCTCGCTTATCAAGCGGCGGCGTTAATGGCGGCAGAATTTCCCGATGCTTTTGCTCAGTTTGGTGGGGTAGAAATATCAATTGATAAGCGCATTCCCATCGCTGCGGGTTTAGCTGGCGGCTCTAGCAATGCTGCCGCCGTTTTGGTAGGGTTAGATTTACTTTGGCAACTAGGACTAACTCAATCCCAATTAGAAGAATTAGCAAGTCAATTAGGCTCGGATGTACCTTTTTGTATTGCTGGCGGTACGGCGATCGCCACAGGACGCGGTGAAATGCTCTCGCCTTTACCCAGCGTAGATAATTTATTTGCAGTCTTAGGCAAATATCGCCATCTAGATGTTTCGACGGCTTGGGCTTACCAAACTTACCGCGCCAACTTTGGCAATTCTTACGTTACTAATAAGCAAGACCTCAAATCTCGTGCGGCGGCGGTTCACTCAAGCTCAATGGTACAAGCAATTATTCTTGAAGATCCACTTCAAATCGGTCAACGACTGCACAACGACCTGGAGCGCGTAGTTATCCCCGCTTATCCGCAAATATTGCAGTTGAAACAGACCTTTCAAAATGCTGGTTGTTTGGGCGCGATGATGTCCGGTTCAGGCTCTACAGTGTTTGCGCTTTGCGATAGCCAACAGCAAGCCCAAAACGTGTGGCAGCAAGGACGAAACTGCGCCCAACCTAACGATCTAGACTTGTTTATTGCTCGTCTAACTTCTACAGGCATTCAAGTCACTTCTAGCAATAGAAACTAACCCTCGTCCCCTATTAACAATTTTCACCATGAATAACCCCACTCCTACCGAACTAAAACCTGTAGCAGCAACAAAAACCCTACCCAACCCCTTCCGCTCGTTTTTAGGGGCTTTAATTGCTTCGGGAATAGCGATCGCCCTATACCGCGTGACTAACTCTATTTCGCAAAATTTTGCCCAGCAGACCCTTCATTCTGACAATACTTTAGTTGTCAAAATTACTATTGCTGTTCGTACCTTGGTGGTCGGACTAAGTACCCTCGCAACATTTATGTTTGCGATCGTTGCTGTCGCTTTAGTCGCTTTGGCGATTCAAGCAATTGTGCAGCAATTACAACGCCCCTCTAGCTAACTATTGAGGAGAAAAATTTTGTTTGCTTTGTAATTCTTATTTTTAACTCTACTTTTTCCCGACTTTTTCCCCAGGTTTTCCCCAGATATTTTAGCTTTTTCCCCAAGCTTTAACGGTAGCTCTAGCTAAATTCCCTGCCCTGGGGATTATTTTTTTCTGCGCCAAAGTGCAAACTTCACGCAGTTCCTATAAACTTAAGTAACGAAAAATAGGCTGTAAGCCCGATTATCTCGTAGCTATTTTTTTCAACTAAAAACAATTGCAATATTTCGTAGCATTGACAACCCCACCCCCTCCTAGCGCACAATAAAGCACTAACCTCTAAATATTTAAACTTTTCCTAGCGCGGACAGTCTAAGTTTTTTGCCATAGAGGAAGATTTTGCTATTTATTTACGCCCAGGGCGAGGTAATTCATGAGCAACACCCTTAGTATCTTGACTGAAATTCCTGAAGAACTACACCAATCGCTCAAAAGCTACTTAGAAAATCATCCTGATTGGGATCAAGACAGAGTTTTTGCGGCGGCGCTATCGCTGTTTTTATTGCAAAATAGCAGTGGCGATCGCATCGCTGCTAGGGTATACTTAGAAACCTTATTTCATCGCTGCTCTTAGATAGCTAAGAAAGATGAGGAAAAAATTAACTGCTCTAGCTTTTTTGCTCATTTATCGATCATTGCAGGCGATCGGGAGCTTCAAACTTATACCCAACACCGCGCACAGTCTGAATCAAAATTGGCTGAGTGGCATCAATTTCAATTTTTTTGCGAATTTGACCGATATGAACGTCTACAACCCTTTGATCGCCTACATAATCGTAATCCCAAACTTCTTGGAGCAATTCTGCTCGTCGCCACACTCTACCTGGGTGGCTGGCAAGAAAACGCAATAAGTCAAATTCTAAAGCAGTTAGGGGAATAAGTTGATTATTTAGCGTTACTTCCCTTCGTTCGGGATCTATTACTAACTTTTCAAAGCTCAAACGCTGCTTTTCTGGCGCTGTAACCGTCCGTTGACGCTTTAAAATCGCTCCTACTCGAACTTCTAACTCCCCCAAGCCAAAAGGTTTGGTTAAGTAATCATCCGCTCCTTGGGAGAACCCGCGAATTTTATCTGCTTCGTCACCGCGACTTGTCAGCATCAAAACAAAAACCTTAGTGCGTTTTTGCATTTCTTCGCAAAGGTTGTAACCGATCGTGTCTGGCAAATTTACATCTAAAATTACCAAGTCAGGGTTGAATTGCTCGAAGATTGCTAAAGCGGTTTTACCATCTTCAGCAGACTCCACTTGGTATTTTTGTTTGCTCAAAAAGCGTTGAATCAAATTGCGAATTGCAGGATCGTCATCAACTATCAGAATCTTGGCAAGAGCCATAGCCATTACTTTGTACAACTTAAAGAGAGAATCGATAGGGCAATAAAGCGGGAAGCGTAGAGACAAAAAGCATTTCACCCCTACACCACCTTCGCCTTAAGCAAATGAAAACTGAACTTGTAGCTTTATCAACTTTTTTTGAAGTTGTTAGACTCTTATTAATTATTAACCTATAATTTAGCAAAGCCAAGTTAACTCTCCCTCTATCCCTTGCTAACTTTTGCCGTTCGCAGCCGTTGCCAGAGCAAAAATTATATCCCAAATCTTAACCACTTGTTGCCCCCAATTAAAAATATAACCTTTGCTACACGTAGCTGTTAGCTTATGTTAAAGTCCAATATAGAAAGCAAACTGCAACAAGTTACAAGCACCAATTGAAAACATTGGCACTTGTAGACACAATTGCAACTAGCACGTTTATCTAAATTTGTTTTTATTTACTGAATGCTCCGATCGATGCTGAGGCGATAAAGTTACATGAGCGAGCCTAATCCCTACGAAAAACTTGGGGTAAAACAAGACGCTACCTTTGACCAAATTCAAGAAGCTCGCAATCGCCTTGTAGAGCAGCACAATGGCGACTTGCAGCATCTAGAGATGGTAGAAGAAGCTTACGATGCAATCCTAATGGAGCGCTTGCGGATGCGCCAAGAAGGAAAAATCAAAGTGCCAGAAGGCATCAAATTTGCCGAGCGTCTCGCCCAATCACCACCAAAACAAAACGTAGCTCCTACCC